>CAJBZP010000052.1 GCA_903960135.1 uncultured Actinomycetes bacterium
CCTCGGTGCCCTCGGTGCGTGTGGTGATTGGCCCGGAGATTCAAGGGGGGCCGGCTGCTGCAGTCGATGCAGGTATCGCTGCCATAAGTACGCGGTGGGTGGCGGTGGTGGCGGTCGACATGCCATTTGCGTCACCGGTGATTGCGTATTTGGTTCAACTTGCCCTTGGGATAAAAGCCGATGGTCTGATTCCGATCGACGCCGGCGGCAAAGAGCAGTGGCTGTGCGCTCTTTACCAGGTGGCACCGCTCAGGGCTGCGGTGGCAGCTTTCGGCTCGGTTGCCGGCGCCCCCCTGCATAAAGTTCTGGCGCCATTGAATCTGCACCGGGTGCACTTACCCGGTGAACTCGCCAGGTTGCTGATAGATATTGATACGCCGGCCGATCTAGCACGCGCGCAATTACTCGACCAAACAAAGGGAGTCAGCAGATGAGCGATACCCAAGCCTGGGTTGACGCGGTAAGCCACGAACTCGGTCTCGATACCCCGGTCGATGTGCCGGCCTTGCTGGACCTAGCCAAGGTGGCGGCGCATCAAATTGAGCGGCCCGCGGCTCCGCTCACCACTTACCTGCTGGGGTATGCGGTCGGGCAGGGCAAGGACCCACGGGTGGCCACCGACCAAATCACCAAATTGGCGCAGAATTGGCCGCCGCGGGAGCCAGTTGTGCCCGATTCGGCCCAAAACTAGCCACGACGCGCCGGGGCCGACGCCTTGCGTTCCGCGGAAATCCCCGATACCTTCAAGACCCCAAGATGTAGTAGTTACAGCCCGGTGATTCCTCCACAGGTTGTGGTTACGGCTCCACAGGGTATCCACAGGACGTCCCCAAGATTGGTCCCGCGGGTAGGAGAAGTCCCCGAAGTGGTGTGACGCAAGTGAAACAAGAGTCGAAAGGGAAGGGAGGTACACAACATGCGGTGTCCATTTTGCAAGCAGGATGACTCCCGGGTCGTGGACTCCCGAACCACCGAAGATGGTGCGGCAATCCGCCGCCGCCGGGAGTGTTCGGCCTGCGGCCGGCGTTTTACCACCGCGGAGAACACGGTGTTGCTCGTGGCAAAGCGGTCCGGGGTCCAAGAGCCATTTAGCCGCGCCAAGGTGATCGGCGGGGTGCGCAAGGCGTGCCAGGGTCGCCCGGTCAGCGAGGATGACCTTGGCAGACTGGCGCAGCGCGTCGAGGATTCGGTGCGCGCCGCCGGCAGTGCGGAGATCCCGGCCATGGAGGTCGGTCTGGCGATCCTTGGCCCACTTCGTGAACTTGATGAGGTTGCCTACCTGCGCTTTGCATCGGTGTACCGCTCATTTGACAACCTCGAGGATTTTGAAGCCGAGATCGCTCTCTTGCGTGCTGAGGGTGAACCACTTGGCCAAGAGCCGACAAGTTCAGCAGTCACAAAAAAGTCTTCCCAGTCCAAATAACCGCTCGATGCGAAAGGCACCATGATGACGATCACCACCAGCACAGAGACCGGCTTTATTCACAACACCTTGCAGCAGCCAGGTCTTGTCATGGAGCGCGTTTACACCACCGAGGGCCTGCACCCCTACGACGCGATTAACTGGGAGCGGCGCGACGTAGTGCAGAACAACTGGAAGACCGGTGAAGTGGTGTTTGAGCAGCGTGGGGTCGAGTTCCCTGATTTTTGGAGCGTCAACGCATCGACGATCGTCACCACGAAGTATTTCCGTGGTGCGGTAGGCACCGAGCAGCGCGAGTGGAGCCTTAAGCAATTAATCGACAGAGTGGTGCTGACTTACACCAAAGCCGGCAAGGAGCACGGTTACTTTCGCACCGACAAGGACGCAGAGATTTTCGAGCATGAGCTAACGCACATGCTGGTGAACCAGGTATTCAGCTTCAATTCCCCGGTTTGGTTCAACGTCGGCACCGTATCTCCGCAGCAGGTCAGCGCCTGCTTCATCCTAAGCGTCGACGATCGCATGGAGTCGATCCTGAACTGGTACCGCGAGGAAGGCATGATCTTCAAGGGTGGTTCCGGTGCCGGGCTGAACTTGTCCCGCATTCGCTCGAGCAAAGAGTTGCTTAAATCATCCGGCGGCACGGCATCGGGGCCGGTTTCCTTCATGCGCGGTGCCGACGCGTCTGCTGGGACCATCAAATCCGGTGGTGCTACCCGGCGGGCGGCCAAGATGGTGGTGCTAGATGTTGACCATCCCGACATCGAGGAATTCATCGAGACGAAGGTACGCGAAGAGGACAAAATCCGGGTGCTTCGCGACGCTGGCTATGACATGGATCTTGGTGGCAAGGATATCTCCAGCGTCCAGTACCAAAATGCGAACAACTCGGTGCGCGTCTCCGACATGTTCATGCAGGCGGTTGAAAATGGCGAGCCATTCGGCTTGACCGCTCGCACCGATGGCCATGTGGTCGAGACCGTTGACGCACAGACTTTGTTCCGCACTATGACCGAGGCAGCATGGGCATGTGCTGACCCGGGGATTCAGTACGACGACACGATCAACGATTGGCACACAAATCCGGAGACGGGGCGTATCAATGCCTCGAACCCGTGCTCGGAGTACATGAGCCTGGACAACTCCTCGTGCAACCTAGCGAGCCTTAACCTGTTGACCTTCCTCAAGGAGGACGACACCTTCGACGCGGAACGCTTTGCTAAGGCCGTCGAAATCATCATTACCGCGATGGACATCTCGATTTCCTTCGCCGACTTCCCCACTGAGCCGATTGCGGACACCACCCGCAAGTACCGGCAATTGGGTATTGGTTACGCGAACCTCGGTGCGCTACTAATGGCGACCGGGTTGCCATATGACTCAGATGGTGGCCGTGCCTTAGCCGCGGCGATCACCTCGGTCATGACTGGAACGGCTTACAAGCGAAGTGCAGAACTAGCTGGCATCGTTGGCCCCTATGAAGGTTACGCCCGCAATGAGACCGGTCACAAGCGGGTTATGCGTAAGCACGCGGCCGCGAATGACAACGTTAGAGGCGTGACAACTCTCGATACGTCAATCATGAAGGTCGCACATCGGCAGTGGGAGCAAGGACTCAAGGTCGGTGAGAAGAACGGCTGGCGCAATGCGCAGGCTTCGGTGTTGGCTCCCACCGGCACGATCGGTTTCATGATGGACTGCGATACCACCGGAATCGAGCCTGACTTCTCCTTAGTTAAGTTCAAGAAACTGGTAGGCGGTGGCTCCATGCAGATCGTCAACCAGACGATCCCGCGCGCACTGCGACGCCTCGGCTATACCGAGGAAACCATCGAAGCCATTGTGGAGTTCATCTCGGAAAACGGTCACGTGGTTGATGCACCTGGGCTAAAGACCGAGCATTACGCGGTGTTTGATACCGCCATGGGCGTGCGCTCGATCACTCCGATGGGACATGTGCGCATGATGGCGGCGGTACAGCCTTTCATCTCCGGTGCTATTTCTAAGACCGTCAATATGCCCCAGTCGGCAACGGTAGAAGAAGTAGAGGAGATCTATTTCCAAGGCTGGAAGTATGGTCTGAAGGCGCTGGCCATCTACCGCGACAACTGCAAGGTCGGCCAACCATTATCAGACGGTAAGTCGGCGAAGGTCGACGAGATTATTGACTCAACAGCTGATGCGATCGCGCAGTTAGTGGGCCAGCCAACGCGCCGTCGGCTGCCGAAGTCGCGTCCTAGTTTGACAACGAGTTTCTCAGTGGCAGGTGCCGAGGGCTATATGACCGCTGGTAGTTACCCAGATGACGGCCTGGGGGAGGTATTCCTCAAACTCGGTAAACAAGGGTCAACCCTTGCCGGGGTGATGGATGCTTTCTCGATTGCCATAAGTATTGCGTTGCAGTACGGAGTGCCGCTTGAGGCTTTCGTTAGCAAGTTCGTGAACATGCGCTTTGAGCCCGCGGGCATGACCGACGATCCTGATATCCGGATCTCGCAGTCGATCATGGACTACATCTTTAGAAGGCTGGCCCTTGACTACCTGCCCTATGAAAAGCGGGCGGCGCTCGGTATCCACAGCGCCGATGAGCGGGTCGCGACGGTTGAGGCTAACTACGCGCAGTACGCACCAGCTGCTTCGGCTGATCTAGATATTGACATTGCTGACACGCCTGAGTCCGCCGAGGTGGTTACGGTGGTCGAAACAGTGGCAGCCCCCGAGCCGGTACGGGCCGCAAGTAAGGCGCACTCAAGCGCCGAACTCCTTGAGGAGATCACCGGTACGGCATCTGATGCGCCGCTTTGCATGACGTGCGGGATCAAGATGCGGCCGGCGGGCAGTTGCTACGTCTGTGAAGGCTGTGGCAGCACATCGGGGTGCAGCTAATTGGGGGTCAAAGCGCTGGAGCCTGAACCACTGGAGCCCGAACCTTGGTACAGTGCCGTTTCACCTCAATTAAGGGAGAGTCACTTATATGAACCTCGGTGAGTCCATTTGGACTTTGCTCGTGATATTCCTAATGATCATGTTCTTCATGATCTTCTTCATGGTGGTGTTGGATCTGTTCAGCGATCATGAGGAAAGCGGCCTCGCCAAGGCGGTGTGGATCATCTTCTTGATCTTGTTCCCGCCGATCACCGTGCTGATCTATGTCATTGCTCGCGGCAACGGAATGGCAAAGCGTCGGCAGAAGCAAGTTGATCAGGCGCAAAGTGAGCAGAAGGCCTATATCCAGTCAATGGCTGGCAGTACTTCACCTGCAGACCAGATCGCTTCCGCGAAGGCGCTTTTGGATGCCGGTACCATTTCGCAGCAAGACTTTGATTCGTTGAAGGCCAAGGCGCTAGCCAGCTAGGGCATGTTGTCCTTCATTTTGGGCTGCCGGCCTAGTTCGAATCGCCCAAAATGAAGGACTCACCCGTGCAGCGGGCTCCCAAGCTAGATAGCCAGGTCCGGTGGGCAGCACTTAAACTGTTGCCAAGGATTGGCCTGATGAAGCCGCTGCCAGTTGGCGATTGGCTCGGAAGGCGGGCACGGTCAAATCTAATTCAGACCAAGTTGGGGCGAATCAACCAAAAGCTCGCACCCGCGCCTGCCGATATTGAAATCGCCGACCTAACGTGTCCGAGAGCCGACGGCACTTTGTTGCCACTGCGTCTTTACCGCCAACGGGGGAGTCGGTCAACTGCGTTGATCGTGTACGTCCATGGCGGTGGCATGATCATGGGCACGGTGGGCGCATATGACGCGGTGTGTTCGAAGTACGCGGTATTCGCCGATACTGCGGTGCTGTCGGTTGACTACCGACTTGCACCTGAACACCGGTTCCCGGCTGCGGTGGACGATGTCAGCTTGGCACTAAAGTGGGCTCGAACTAGCGCGATGGAACTACGTGTCGATCCAAGACGTATTGGCATCGCCGGTGACAGCGCAGGTGGTGGCATTGCCGCGGGCGTCATGTTGAAGTCGCGCGATGAAGGCTTTGCGCTATCCGGTGCGCTGCTGATCTACCCGATGCTTGACGATCGGACGACTACTTACCCGGCCGCCGGCCCTGAACTCACCGGACCATTTGTCTCTTGGACTTATAACGACAACATCACCGGTTGGCAGGCGCTACTAGGCGACACGGTCTCCGGATCGGTCTCGCCGTATGCGGCACCGGCGCGCGAAACGAACTTTAGTGGACTCCCACCTGTGTACATCGAGGTTGGTGACCTCGATATCTTCTACGCGGAAGATGTTGAATTCGCGAGGCGAATTCGCGCGGCCGGTGGTGATGTCCAATTGCATCTTCGCCCTGGGTGCCCACACGGCTATGAGGTGGTGGCACCGAGATCTAGCGTGGCGCGCCTTGCGATGCAGCAACGCTACGATTTCTTGCAGGCTCTAACCTAGTTACTTGCGGGTGATAGTGCCGAAATTGGGCGTTATCGTGCGGTCTGGCGGATTTTTCTGGGGCAGGGACCTGCATGAATACGGCGTTTTCGCGTAAGGTTAAGGCACCCGGGGCGTATTTACGGTCGCCGGTGTTCGAGGGAGTGATAATGGGCAGCAACACAAAGTTCAAGGTTCAAGCGCTGGTCCCGCTGGCACTTGTCGGTGCCCTACTGCTTGGCGGGTGCTCATCGGAACCCGAGCCCGTACCGACGCCAAGTCTGTCCTCGGCCTTGGCTGCCCCGAGTGAAGATGCGGTAGTCACTTTTGATGCGCAAGCTACTTGCGAGACTTTCTTTCAATTGGATTTATTACGAAGCACACTGGCAGTCGGAGTCAAAGACTTAGGCAAGAAGGAGCGCAGGGCGTTGCTGGTTGAGTATCAGCAATTGGTGGCTGACTTGGCTGGCACCGCGGGCGATGCAGCAAACTCAGGTGAGCTACCGCAACAAGTGCTCACCAATGCTGAGAAGATGCAAATGATCCTCGATAAATTCGGCAAGAAAGACGGTATTGACTCCTTGACGAAAGTGCAGAAGAAGCGTCTGGCAGTGCAAGCAGGTCGCGTTGAATCGCAGTGCGCTACGGCCGGATATGCGCTACCCCAGGAGAACATTGATGCACGGGAGTTGATTCCGTAGACATGTCGGGTACCTATCTGCCAGATCCGCAGCGTTACGACGGGCGGATGCCATATCGGCGAACTGGCCATAGCGGGCTGATGCTGCCGGTGGTCTCACTTGGGTTTTGGCATAACTTTGGCGAAGATAGGCCCCTTGAGGCACAGCGCGAAATCATGCATTGCGCTTTTGACCTAGGGATAACGCACTTCGACCTGGCGAATAACTATGGCCCGCCCGCTGGCTCCGCCGAGATAAATGTCGGTCAGATTTTGCGTGATGACTTTGCTGGGCTGCGCGATGAATTGGTGATTTCGAGTAAGGCCGGCTGGGATATGTGGCCCGGTCCTTATGGCGACCTGGGGTCGCGTAAGTACCTGCTGGCAAGTCTCGACCAAAGCCTTGATCGCTTAGGGCTGGAATATGTCGACATCTTCTATCACCACCGGCCAGATCCTGATACCCCACTGGCGGAGTCCATGGGAGCCCTGCACACTGCGGTGCAGCAAGGCAAGGCGCTGTATGTCGGCATCTCATCGTATTCGCCAGCTCGTACACTGGCGGCGGCCCGCATACTCGCTGATCTGGGCACCCCGCTACTCATTCATCAGCCCTCGTATTCGATGTTCAACAGGTGGCTCGAGAGCGGTCTACTGGATGCATTACAAGCGGTTGGGGCCGGCTGCATAACTTTTAGCCCGCTGGCTCAGGGTCTGCTCACCGATAGATATCTAGCGGGGGTTCCATCGGATTCACGAGCTGCACAAGGCAAGAGCCTATTTGAGTCGCATCTAAGGGAGGAGAACATCGACCGGGCCCGGGCCCTAGCCGAAATCGCAGGCCGACGCGGCCAATCCCTGGCGCAGCTCGCGGTCGCCTGGACCCTGCGCGATGAACGAGTCACTACCACTTTGCTCGGCGCAAGCAGTGCGCGCCAACTTGAGGAGACCGCGGGCGCGGTCACGAATCTGTCATTTACCGAGGCGGAGCTGGCCGAGATAGACAAGTATGCAATAGACGCCGATATAAATCTGTGGGGCGCGCAGTCCCTAATCCAGTAGCCTGAGCCGACCGGTCTACCTCGTTGGAGAGTACCTGTGATCTCACAGTCCGTTATCAGTGATTCCGAAAATCTGATTCGCAGGTCCCGGTTTCCGCTGGGCGCGCAGTTGACCATCGCGGACATGACGGACGCGGGCCGCGAGCATGTGCTCGATGAGTTGCGCTCGCGGGAGCCGGTAACTTGGTTTGCGGAGCTTGGTGGCTGGCTGATCACCAGCCGAGAGGGTGCTCGTGAGATGTTGCTGCCAAAGTCTGGGGCAACGGTCGAGGCCGAGGAGAACATGGTGCGCGCCTCACTCGGAACGATGATGCTGACGGTGGATGCGCCGGCGCATGATCGGTTGCGCGCCCCGTTTGAACGGCCATTTCGAGCCCGGGAGGCTGAGCAGGCCTTTGGCGGCTTCATCGGTGATCAGGCAGACCGGTTAATTGACCGGTTCATTGGCGCCGGGGCAGCCGAACTGCATTCGGTATTCGCCGCCGAGTTTGCGGTCGCCGTTGCCGGGCACGTGATCGGTTTGCCACTCGGTGAGAGTAAGAGCATTGACTCGTACTACGCAGATTTTGCTGCAGCGATGGTTTATGACGGTGATCCTGAACCGGTGCTTCGGGCCGAGCGCGCACGGGCTCAGCTCAATGAATTACTGCTGGCGGGCCTGAACGCCCACCGTGCCTCGGGGGTACCGTCACTGACCAATGAAGTGCTGAGGGATCCAGCTAGTGAGTTGACCGACGACGAGGTTGTTGCGCAACTACGAGTAGTGATGTTTGGGGCGGTCGAAACGATCCAAGCGTCGGTGATGTCAACGCTGTTGCTCCTGCTCACCAACCAAGATTCCATGGCGCAGTGCCTTGCTGATCCGGATTTGATCACCGGCGCTGTAGATGAGGGCATTCGATTGATCCCGCCCGTGGCCTTTATTGAGCGATGGATGCAAAAGCCGCTGACCATCGGTGGGGTGGGCATCGGGGCCGGTGAGTTTGTCGGGATTTCGGTTATCGCGGTAAACAGAGATCCCACGGTGTTTGCAGATCCGTTGACATTCGATATCACAAGAGGCAATGCGCGGCACGGATTGGGGTTCTCGGCTGGGGAGCATCACTGCCTTGGCGTGCATCTGGCCCGGACTCAAACGGTTATCGCGATTACGAAATTACTGACCCGGTTACCAGATCTAACCTTGGTCAGTGCCATACCGCCCGCCGGGTTTGCGTTTCGGCGCCCAGGGTCACTTGAGATCTCTTGGCGTGCCAGCTAATCAAGTTACATGAACTCATCAGGATTGGGCCCGGTGCGGTGTCCGTTCGCCAAGTTGTCAATGGCGGCCATGTGCTCCGGTGTCAGCTCGAAATCGAATACCTCGATATTTTGCCGGATGCGATCGGGAGTAACCGACTTAGGAAGTACCACGTTCCCCAACTGCACATGCCAGCGGATCATCACCTGAGCGGTGCTCTTGGCGTACTTCGCTGCGATTTCGATAAGTTGTGGGTTGTCGATCAACTCACCCGATGCCAGCGGACTCCACGCCTCGATGAGTATTCCTAGGTCGGCGGCGAACGAACGAAGCGGGGCTTGCGGTAGCCATGGGTGCAACTCAATTTGGTCTACCACCGGGACTACGCCAGTCTCAGCGATAATGCTGGAAAGATACGGCTCATGAAAGTTTGAGACCCCAATTGAGCGGGCCCGACCTTGTTCATGTAATGCCATCACCGCACGCCAGGTTTGCAGGTAATTGCCGGTGGTAGGTGCGGGCCAATGCACCAGGTAAAGGTCGACCTCATCAACACCAAGCAGGTGGGTGCTCTTATCGAAGGCCCGGAGGGTCTGGTCGTACCCGTGATCGGTGTTCCAGACTTTGGTGGTCAAGAAAATCTCGTCACGGGTTAGCCCCGATCGCGCAATTGCCTCGCCGACACCTCGCTCATTTTCATAAACGGCGGCGGTGTCGACATGGCGATACCCGGCCGCAAAAGCCGTGAGGGTAGCGTCAACCACAATGTCATCTGGCACCTGCCAGACACCGAAACCGATCTGCGGGATCAACCTGCCGTCATTCATCAGCAAATTAGGTACCGTCGGCATCAGTGGTCTCCCAGCAGTCAGGTGGTTTACGTAGGCTAGTCAACGATACCCTCGATTCAGGAGGCGCGATGCCAATCCAGCGGCTTAATCATGCGGTGCTATATGTGCGCGACCTGGGGCGCAGCCTTGATTTCTACCAAGGGGTTCTCGGGTTCAAAGTGGTGCTTGAAATCGCGGGTCGTGCAGCGTTTTTACAGGCCGCTGGCAGTTCCAATGATCACGATCTTGGGCTATTTGCGATGGGAGCTGGCGCCGGACCTAGTGCTGCAGGTGTATCTACGGTCGGCATGTACCACTTGGCTTGGGAGGTCGACACGCTCGCAGAGTTGCAGCGCATCCACGGGGAGTTGGTGGCACATGGCGCCCTAGTAGGGATGAGTGACCACGGCAGCACCAAGGCGTTATATGCCAAAGACCTTGATGGGCTGGAGTTTGAAGTGTCTTGGCTGGTGCCACTGCGGCTAATGCCTACCCAACAAGGCGAGGGCGGGCACCAGCAGGTGCTGATCGCACCCCTAGACATAGCAGCGGCTATCGCGACCTACGGCGCCCAGACGATGGGGGGAACCGCCAGTTGACCGCGTGCCTTAAGTCCCGACCAAGACGGGACTTTTGGTTTGCTCTGTGCCAGGGGTATCGGGGGGATACTGGAAGCATTGGGTCCACTGATCGGGAGGTCGACTATGTCGCATTACCGGATGCCGATTCTTGAAGAGACTGGATACGTCGTACTTGACTCATACGCGGGCGTGCTGGATCCGGTTGAATGGCAATCCCTGGAGTACGTTGACTGGAAGTCATCTGGCGATACGCGATTTGCCCCGCTGGCCAGCGCTCAAGGGCAAATTGAGTGCAATGGCTTTTGGCATGCCGACCCCCCAAAAGCCGACAAGGACGGTATCTGGATCCCATCGCAAGTATCGAAGGCGCCGACCTTGGCTCGCCGTGCCCAGGGCGTTGGTGCCAACGTCGGGCGGTGCCGGGTGATTGAGTTGCAGCCCAATAGTTACGCAGATGCGCTCTACAACTCCCATCTTGATGACAACAATCGGTTGAACCCGGAGGGTGAAGGCTGGGTTATTCGATCCTTTATGCAATTGACGGATAATCGGGATTCATACATGGTTCTGCGCTCGGACATTCTTGACCCAAGCACCGAAACGCGGTTGGCGCTGCCCGCGGGTGCGCAGCTTGTGGTCGACTCAGAGCGCATGTGGCATTCGGTGTGGCATGTGGGCCCAGAACCTCGTTACTGCCTGATCAATTCATTTGAGTCTGGGCCCGAACTTGAGGCCTGGATCAACGGTTTAAATCCGGTAACAAATGTTCCTTCCGGACCGATTGACCCGGTTATGGCAGCGGCAAGTGAGCCCCAGGCTCAGGAGCGGCGAGCGGCGCGTGCCGAGTTCTATGGGTATGACCCGTCAGCGGTTTACTCCGAGGCGTAGCAGGAACTTCGCGGAACGCGGCCATTTTCGAGCGCCCCGCCCCGGATATTTGTAGGCTAGCGGGCAGTAAAGACGTACGCTGCCGAACGGTCACGGGGCTCAAGATGGAGGGTGTTATGCGAGTTCGTGGTTTCTTGGCCGTGGCTGTTTCTGTGCTGGTGGTTGCTCTGCCAATGACAGGTGTCGCGAGTGCGGCGGACAATGTCACCTTGGTGAAGTCAATCCCGGAATCTGGTGTCCAGACCGTTAAGGTCCCCGCTGGCAATATCGCACGATTCAAAATCCCATCGAATGCCACGACCGGGTACACCTACACCGTCACCACCTTGATGAACACTGCGCAGGCGGCGGTTTCTGACCCTAAATACGTGGCACCGAGTGCGGCCATCCCGGGTAAGGGGGGTAGCACGGTGGTGCTGGTAATTCCGATGCACTCCGGGGTTACGGTGGTCAAGTTCACGAATGTCGCCCCTGGCGGCGCTAGCGCGGGCAGCAGTCGGGTTCGCCTGTTGTTTATGAACTAGACATGGCAGAGACCCGGTACGTATTTGACTTCACCGAGGGCGGCCGTGAGCAAAAGGGCCTACTCGGCGGCAAGGGTGCAAACCTTGCCGAGATGACCCGCCTGGGGCTGCCGGTGCCACCTGGTTTCACGATCACTACCGACGCCTGCCGGTGGTTCTTGTTGCACGGTCAAGAGCCGGTGAACCTGCGGGTGCAGGTGACAGCCGCGCTGCGTCGTTTGGAAGATCAGCTGAACCGCCGCCTTGGTGATCTACATGACCCGCTCTTGGTATCGGTGCGTTCAGGTGCGGTGTTCTCGATGCCGGGGATGATGGACACGATCTTAAATGTCGGGCTAAATGACGCCTCGGTCAAAGGACTGGTGGATATTTCAGGTGATTCGAGATTCGCTTGGGATTCGTACCGTCGGTTGATATCCATGTTCGGTCGAACGGTCATGGGGGTCGACCCGGCGTTATTTGCGAATGAGTTGGAAAATGCGGTGACGGTCGCTGAGGTGGCGAATGAAAGTGCCCTTGACGATGTTGATCTGCAACGTCTAGTCGAGCGCTACAAAGAGATCATCCGCGATCAAACCGGCCGGGAGTTTCCGCAGCACCCACGTGAGCAATTAGATCTCGCGGTGCATGCGGTTTTCGAGTCGTGGAATGGCGAACGAGCAAAGCTGTATCGACGTCGTGAGCGAATTCCAAACGATCTTGGAACCGCCGTGAACATCTGCACCATGGTGTTTGGTAACCAAGGTGATGGCTCCGGTACCGGTGTTGCATTCACGCGCGATCCGGCAACCGGGTCTGCCGGTCATTACGGTGACTATCTACCTAATGCACAAGGTGAGGACGTAGTCGCGGGAATTCGCAACACTTTGACGTTGGCTGACCTTGCGGTTCAAAACCGCGAGGTTGCCGAGCAATTGGCGCTGACGATGCGCCGCCTTGAGACCCATTATCGAGATCTTTGCGATATCGAGTTCACCGTTGAGCGTGGGAAACTTTGGATGCTCCAAACACGTGTTGGCAAGCGAACCGCGGGGGCTGCCTTTCGGATCGCCTGTGAGTTCTTGGACGAGGGCTTGATCACCGAGGATGAGGCCCTGGCCCGCGTCAGTGGCTCGCAGCTTTCCCAGTTGTTGGTGCCGCAACTCAAGTTGGGCAGTGATCGGACGCTCATCACCAAGGCGATTGCGGCGTCCCCGGGTGCGGCTGTCGGACAGGTGGTTTTTGATCCGGCCCGGGCGGTGGCACTTGCGGAGACTGGGCTGCCGGTGGTGCTCGTACGCCGTGAAACTAACCCAGATGATCTTGCCGGGATGGTGGCCGCGGTCGGTATTTTGACCAGTCGCGGTGGGAAGACCAGCCATGCGGCAGTGGTGGCCCGGGGGATGGGCAAGCCGGCGGTCTGCGGCGCCGATGCCCTGATAGTCAATGAATCGGAGGGGCTAGCGACCGTCACGGCCCCGGACGGCACGATACGCACTATCCGCGACGGCGACTTCATTTCATTGGACGGTGCGTCCGGTGAGGTGTTTCTTGGTGAATTGCCGGTTTCGTCCTCACCGGTTGTCCGCTACCTGCTCGACGGGATTGACGCCGTCCTGCCTTCGCTAAGTGAAGATGATGCTGCGGTTGTCACCTGTGTTGATCGCCTCCTTAAGTATGCCGACCAAGTCCGAAAGCTTCGGGTGCGCGCAAACGCCGACACCCCGGAGGACGCAGTGCGGGCGCGGCTGCTCGGAGCGGAGGGTATTGGGCTCTGCCGGACCGAGCACATGTTCCTTGGCGAGCGCCGTGAGTTGATTGAGCACGTAATCCTTGCCGAGACCGCCGCGGAGCGGGAGGTGGCGCTTGCTGCCCTAATGCCATTGCAGCGTCAGGATTTCATCGAGATCTTGACCGCCATGGACGGGTTGCCCGTCACCGTCCGCTTACTCGATCCACCGCTCCACGAGTTCTTGACCGATCGCGCCGAGTTGATGGTTCGCGTCGCCCTAGCGCAGGAGCGGGGGTTAGACCATCGCGCCGATGATCGAATGCTGGCCGCGGTCAATCGACTTCATGAGTCGAACCCGATGCTCGGGTTGCGTGGGGTTCGGTTGGGGTTGGTGGTACCCGGGTTGTACGCCTTGCAAGTTCGGGCCCTGGCCGAGGCGACAATCACTCGCTTGGCGGCCGGTGGCAGTCCAACTGCCGAGATTATGGTGCCGCTCGTTGGCTCAGCGCGCGAGCTGACTCTCATTCGCGAGGAAATCGAGCAGGTGCTTGCCGAAGTCAGCGCTGAATCCGGCCGGCCGGTCACGATGCCAATCGGCACGATGATCGAACTTCCCCGCGCAGCACTGACTGCCCATCGCATCGCCGAAGTTGCCGACTTCTTCTCGTTCGGCACCAATGACCTGACCCAGACCACCTGGGGGTTTAGCCGTGATGATGTGGAGGCAGCGTTCTTCGCGGCTTATCTGGAAAAGGGTGTGCTGACGATCTCACCATTTGAGACCCTGGACGCTGATGGGGTGGGACGTCTGGTCGATATTGCGGTTCGTGAAGGCCGGCAAACGCGCCCAGATCTCAAGCTGGGGATTTGCGGGGAACACGGTGGTGACCCAGAATCAATTCACTTCTTTCACGAGGCCGGACTCGACTATGTATCAGCGAGCCCATTTCGGGTTCCGGTGGCCCGCCTGGAGTCTGGCCGGGCGGTTATCGCCGATCTATCTAGTGATTCTCGCTAGCCAAGAAAGTAGATGGACTCCCAGGTTGGCGCCCCAGCCCGGAGTTCACGACCATCAGCGAAGTCAACGTGATCGTCCGACAAATTAGCGGCAAATGCCGCGAAGGTGACTCCCGCATTAGATGTCTTCGGGTCGGTGAGCACAACATCGCGGGATAAAGTCGCTCGAAGGTCACCGCCGGCTGCTAAAGCCTTTGTCAAAGTAGCAAGGCGGTGCAGCGAGGATCTGGTCGAGTTCGCCGGGTCGGCCAGCAGGTGGTTAGTGTGCGCGCACTCCAGTGCCCCAGATGCAGTTGCGAGTACCACCTGGCCTGGCCCACACTCCCAGGTAGCGGTGCCATCGGCAGCCGACACGGTGTAGGACTGGCCGGCGGCATGCGGCACACCGGTCAAAAACGCCTCGGCCTCGGTAAGGGTGGTCAAGGAAAGCAGGTGGCGTGCGATGAAAGCCACGGCCAAACCCTGGCCATCAGCCTGAAATTGCTCGAGCGCATTTACCCCAACCCCAAGGCCACCGGCACCGGCGCCGCAAAGGCCGATCATTCCCGGATAGGACATCACAAGTGCGGTCGGCGCGGATTCGGATTCCACCCGCAGCACCATGAGGCGGCCGGCTGTCCATAGCGGTAGGTCCATCGTCTGCCCGATAAAGCCATCTCGTCTGCGTGCGACGACCGAGCACCCCAAGCCGCCGGTGAAACTCCAGACTTCGTCCAGAAAAGTTAAGAGCAGGATGTCTTCGAGTTCGACAGTTGCCCCGGCCGCTATGGCGACGACCTCATCCCAAAGATCGGGGGTGAAGGTTTTTGCAGTGGCGGCCAAGTCGCTGCGCATTAGCCGGTCGACAACGGCGGGAACATCGATCCCGTTTGCGGCTAGATGATCGCGCAGGGCCGCTACGCCATCGACGATCTGCGCGGCGCGGGCTTGCCCGTGGGTGAATCCGCGCGCGCTGCCATTGCCAGCTACCGTGAGAACGTCCAAGGATCCGCTACTTCTTTCGTTTGATCAATATTGTAATCACGGGTACGACGATAATGGCGCCGATAATGATGAAGGGTACCAAGAATCCGGCACTGGTGATCAGGAAGGCGATTAGTGCAAGGAAGGCTGACCAGCCGTTCTCCAGCCCGGCCAAGAACCCAGGTGCCGTACTTGAAGTCAACTCAGTTATCGGTGAAATTGAAACGGTTACGGTCGACATGGCAACCTGTTGGCCCAAGTAGGCGCGCTGCCCTACCAGTGAGTCAAGTTCGCCCTGCCGGCCAGCCAGTTCGGATTCAACGGCAACGAGGTCGGCGACACTTGTCGCCTGACCCTGGAGGACTTCGAGGCGCTCGATTGATGACTGCAATACCTGGATTCGGGCATCGAGGTCCACCACCTGAGTAGTTACATCTTGGGCGCTGATGTTTACTGAAATGACGGTGCCGAACGTGGCGAGATCGGCAACGAACGCATCTAGGGTGTCGGACGGCACGCGGGCGATGACATTCGCGTAACTAGAGGTGCCGTCCGAATTGACACTTTGTGACTCAATGGTGCCACCGCTAGCCGTTGCTGCAGCAATTAGTTGCGAGGTGGCTCCGCCAACATCAGCCACCCGAATATCCACATAAGCGGTGCGGATGACTTGGGGTTCACTTATCGCAGCAGTGTCCTGCTTAGTTTCTCCCAACGCGGACTCAGGAGCCATCGCTTCGGTGGCCAGGCCCGGGTCGATGCCACCGAGGGCGGCATCAGGGCCCGTTGATCCTGAGCCGCAACCGGCTAGCAAAATTGTGAGGGCGGTTGCCGCAAGTGCCCACGTCGTCTTCCGGATCATCTTGGGGCCTCCTGCTGCTTGGCGACACCTGCCGCTGCGTGTTGTTGCCTATTGATGCTCGATGCCGTTACGACGCGTACCTAGGTGCTTTGGTTCCAGCAAACATTACCTTGCCGGTGGGCTATTTTCGGTGGGTGAGCGCTAACCCCGGCACCTCTCGGCCTGCCGATGCACACAGACCTCGAAATGCCCGACTATGAGGTCTGGCCATGTGATGGCGTCTCGGCTGATGGCACCTTCACGGGCAGTTCGCGATCTACGAGTATGACGAAGGAGGAGCCCGATAGGTAATACCGTGATGAATGCTCGGAGCCTGAGTGCCTGCCATCAGCATCTCGACAATAGGATCCCGCCATGGAATCGTTTTATCTGATCGCCACCCTCAAGCCACGCCATGACAAACTCGCAGAGGCGGCGGCGGCACTTCATGAACTCATGCTCGCCACTAAGGCCGAAGCCGGGTGCGAACTCTATGACTTGGTTATGGGCGCTGACGGCTTCGAAGGGTCGAGTTCGGTTGATCCGGGCGACTGGCTAATGATTGAGAAATGGGCGAGCCGGGCCGATTGGGACGCACATATGGCGTCGGCGCACGTGCGGCACATGGGTTCGGTTCAAAACGAGTTCTTGCGCGAGCCCACTGAGTTGCGGTTCTACGTTCCTAATTAGGCAACGCTCTCCTCAACTAGCGGGCCTCAACTAGCGGGTTAACTAGGTGTCGGGGGGCTCGTCGCCGGTAGGTAGGGGTGCTCTGGGTCACGGTTGGTTAGGTACTTAGCCACCCCGTAGATTGCGCCCGCGATCGGCACGGCGATTAGGGCTCCGACGATACCGAGGGCAATACTGCCCGCGGCAATTGCGACAACAATGGCTAGTGGGTGCAGGTTAACAGCCTTGCCCATGACTAGTGGTTGCAGCACATCCCCGTCGAATGACCCAACGATAACCGTGAGGACGATGACGAATAATGCAATGATTGGACCGCGCTCAGCCAGGGCCACGATTGCCGCGAAGAAGGTTGCAACGGGTGCACCGATAACGGGGATGAACGCGCCGATGAACACGACGGCCGCCAATGCCGGCGCAAGTGGCACTTGAAGAATTAGTAAACCGACGAAAACGAGCAGGGCGTCGCAAAACGCAACAATCACGATGCCGCGGGTGTAGCCCGAGATGGAATCCCACGCGATGCGCCCTGAAGTATCAATCTGCCGCTGGGCACTCTTTGGGACCCAGGACACAACCCAGTCCCAGACTTTGCCCGGCGTTAGCAGGAAGAAAAGCACGCCGAAGATGAATACCGAACCGGCGATGATCAAAGTACCAACCGAGCCAAGGGCGGACAATGCATCACCGAGGACCCCTTTGGCAACCGTGGTGCCAGCGGACTTGGCCTGATCGAGCAGGCTCGCGACCTGGGTGTCGGTGTACTGCAGCGGACCGGTCTTGAGCCAGCCCTCAATATCGGTGAAGCCGCTCTGAATCGCGGTCACGAGCTTTGGTCCCTCGTTGATGGATGAGGTGATGACGACCGCCATGATCACGATGATGGCCGCACCGATTGCCAGCAGGGCCAACACCATGGCAATTGGCTTAGGCAGAAACTTATGTAGCAAATTCATGACCGGCATCGTCCAAGCGGTGACCAACATGGCAAAGAAGAGGGCAAATACCACCGGGAATACCCGGCCCATGATCGTCGCCAGAACGGCGAGACCGGCGAGGATGACGAGGACCCGCCAGATGATGCCAGCGGTGGATTTCAGCGTCTCCGGAACGCCGTCACTGTTGGGCACGTGCGCTCCTTTGGGATGTACTACTCAATCAATTCGGACCATGCCGTTTGGCGTACTGAACCATACCGCTTGCACGCCGGCATCATCACCGTCCAGCCACTCCACCGCGATTTCGTCTAGTGGGCTATCTGCGGGCTCGCCGAGCCA
The DNA here is from genome assembly GCA_903960135.1 of uncultured Actinomycetes bacterium. Lineage (GTDB taxonomy): Bacteria > Actinomycetota > Actinomycetes > S36-B12 > S36-B12. Next base: position 18,100 of record CAJBZP010000052.1, read on the forward strand.
AGTACCGATGGTGTTGGGATCACCGCATAGCTCGATTCTGCCGATTGCCACCGGTCCGCCGGACGCGGACGGGTGCTCGGTAGCGCTGCAGTCCCATTGCACGAAGTAAGGCAGTTGCGCGTCTTCCATTAGGTCCAAAATTCCGATCTGCCGCCACCTGAGTTCGTGGCCATCTGGTCGCACCCGGTGGCCTTCTCCCGCTTTCCGACCTAGGCGCTGCTCGACCGGTGCGATATCGGCAACAGCTACGGCCCAGCCCAGCCAGCCACCACCTGCATCGGCTCGCCGCTGCACCGCGCGACCGAAAGCGGCTTTGGCCGCTGCTGGATGATCCAATGCCGAAACCACCTCCACGTACATGCCCCCGGCCAATGGCAGGATGAAGTTGCGAGTCCCAAATGAGGGGTGGCGGCCACCATCGACAAACGTCGCGCCCAGATCAGATCCGATGCGCTGGACCACATCGGCTAGCTCACTTGAGGTACAGGCATATGAGATGTGGTCCAAGCGCATGCTGGAATCTTGCCCAATGCCCTTTTCGGCCCGTCAAGCACCCCCCACTTAGGCAAATGTGGCAGGCTGCACACATGTCTGAAGACCCTTCGACCACCGGGCCGCCCACCGCGCAACTCGATAAGAAGAAGTCCATCATCTTGGGCATTATCGGGTTGGCATTCATCGTCCTGATTTTCTGGAAGGTTATCCCGCAGATCGGCAGCTACGCCGACGCCCTCAATGCATTGCAATCCATGGGTCCCATGTCGATGATTCTCATCGTCGTCAGCGTTCTGATCTATTTAGTGTTTTACGGTTTTCCGTTCATGGCTGCTGCGCCGGGGCTTAAATACTGGCGCTCAGAGCAAGTCAACCAAGCCGCCTTCGCCATCAGCAACGGGGTACCAGGGGGCGGCGCTGTTGGGCTGGCGGTGCAGTACGGGATGCTCACGTCATTTGGAATCACGGCAACCGCCTCGACGGCCGCCATCACCGCGGTGGGTTTGTGGAGCTCATTCGTGACCCTTGGGTTTCCAATTCTTGGGGTCGGCGCCTTGGTGCTCGCCGGCCAAAATGGTGGCAGTTACGTATTAACGGCGCTCATTGGATTGGGTGTCTTGGTCGCGGTCATCGTCATTTTCGTGATGGTGATGCGCTCGGAATCCTTGGCCACCAAGGTGGGCAAGATCGGCAACTCCGTCATCAAGCCATTTGCTGGGCGGATCAAGGCCCTCCAGGGGCTCGATCTGGTGGCCCCGGTAACCAAGTTTCGGTCGAGTATGTACGAGTTGCTCAAGCGCCGCTGGCTAGCCATCACCATTGCGCAAGTTGCGGTTTCGGTGGCCCAGTTCTTGATCCTCTACTTCGCCCTGCGCGGAGTCGAAGGTTGGGACACCGCCGGTACCTCGATCTTGGTGGCCTTCGCCGCATTTGGCATTAGCCAACTGGGCATGATGATTCCGATCACGCCGGGTGGTCTCGGCACCGTTGATGCAGCGATGATTGCCTTGATGACCAAGTTTGGGGTGGCGACCGGCGCAGCGACCGCGGCAGATTTGGTCTGGCGGGCGGCGTCTTTCGTACCGCAGATCCTCATCGGAATCATTGCGCTGCTGCTTTGGTACCGCAAGGCCGGAGAGCGCTTTGCCACGACCAAAGTCGAACCGACACCGGGTTCGCCGATCGAGTCGACATAACCACCTCGTGGCGAACCCTAAGTTGTTGTCGGCGTGTCGGTGTGTGGGTGGGTAAAGGTGATCTCCTAAGGTTAGGCGTGCCTGGTCGTCGCGGGAGGGGAAGCCTTCGACGGCCGGGCTTTTGCATGGTGGGCGAGCGGTCGCGTGGGTGCTGCGAGGTGTTCATTAGATGATCGCGAGGCAGGTAAAACCATGGCGCAGTTATGTTGCCTTAGGGGATAGCTTTACCGAAGGTTTGGTCGATGAAGTTGGCCCGGACGGGCGATACGTCGGCTGGGCTGACCGGCTGGCGCAGGTTTTAGCGCAGCGAGTACCAGATTTTCGCTATGCGAATCTGGCGATCCGCGGGCGCCTAACCCAGCAAGTTCGCGACGAGCAGGTGCCAATGGCAATTGCTATGAACCCGGATTTGGTGTCGTTCGCGGCAGGTGTCAACGACGCACTACGCCGAAATTACGATCTGCATCGCACCGCAACGGCGGTGGAGAACGGCGTGCGGGCCCTGCGGGCAAGTGGCAGCGATGTGCTGCTTTACGCGTTTGGCGATCCTGGCCGTCGCTCCATGGTGATGGGTCGAGTTCGGGGTCGACTGGGTGAATACAACAGTGCAATGCTGGAAATTGCGGCGACCTATGACTGTTATCTGGTCAATTTTTGGGGGGTAGCCGCCTTTGATCAGGATGAATACTGGGACGCCGACCGTCTCCACTTATCCCCACTCGGACACCAGCTAGCCACCCACTGTGCCCTGCAGGCCCTTGGTATCGGCGATGCCAATTGGCGAACCCCGGACCCGATCACCCCCGCGGCCCCACTGTCCCGCGGCCTAGGCCATGTGGCTTGGCTCCGTGGTCATTTGGCGCCTTGGGTGGCGCGCCGACTGCGTGGTGCTTCCTCCGGGGACGGCATAGTTGCCAAGAGGCCAATTCTCGGCCGACTCGACCCACCTGATTAGCGCACCTGTAGTACCGCGGTATCCACAGGCGAGTATTAGCCCGGCGGTGGATCCCCAACCTCGATATCGCGTCTGGTCCCACCGGCTCTGCGGGCCCACGGTTGGGCCCATGACAACTAACTCGATTAACCGCACCGCGCCGGAACCCGCATTACGCCTGCGCAGCCCAGATGCCGTCATCGCGGCTGTTCCGTACCTGCTTGGTTTCCAACCCTATGAAAGCCTCGTCATCGTCTGGCTCAGAAGAAACCAGGTGCTCATGACCTTGCGGGTTGACCTGCCACCCCAGGCCTACACCGGCGATCACGGTGAGCTATCGCAGACCCTGGCAGGAGCCGCCGCGAACACCGCCGCCGATGAGGTCATCATTTGCATCTTCTCCGATACGGCCGGCGATGGGAAGTCACCGAATCAATCCCTTGTCACGAAACTGATGGTGGACTTCTACGGGATAGGTGTCGAAGTTCGTGATGCGCTACTGGTCAGGTACCAATGCGAGTTGGCAAGCACGGACGACGGGGGTCAGAGCGACAGCGTCCGCTGGTGGAGCTACCTAGGGGACGAAGGCTATGAGCAGGTGGCCGGCCGGCACTTGGACCCACAGGTCGTGCTAGATGTGCGATCGCGATTTGCCCTCGAAGGGGTTGCGGCGCTGCCAGTCCGCGGCGATTTGTCCCGCGCCCTCGATCACGATGTCAGCGTCGGTTCGCGGGTTAACGCGCTGATCAGCGAACTCTCCGTTGGCTTGACCAAATATCTAGCTGACGCCGAACTGGCCGGGTCGAAGTCGTTGTCGGACGCACTTGCAAACTGGCGTACTAGGGGCATTGACGCGCTCGTAACTTTGGTTTTGGAATCCGACGGCCGCCAACTCAGTGATCAGGAAATCGCGGAGGTTGTCTTCTCACTCGGCGATATTCGTATCCGCGACACCTTGCTGTGGCATTTGGTGCGTAGCGCAGATCGACATGCAGCATTTGGGGCCTTGGCCACAGCACTGCGAGGTGCGCCCCCTGGTTGGGTGGCGCCGATTGCCACCTGCACCTCGATTTGTTCCTGGCTGATGGGCGATGGTGCCAGAGCGCTGATCGCGATGGACCGAGCAATCGAAGCTGACGACCAGTACTCCTTGGCGCAGTTAGTGGCACAGGGTTTAGCCGCCGGATTACCCCCTGCCTTTTGGACCGCGGCGATGGCCGAGGTGACCGAGGAGCAGTGCCGGTCAGGTGGTGGGGGGTTTGTCACTTAGACCACGCCTTGCTAGAGTTCGCGCAGGTCAAGAGTGCCAGCGTTAAGTCCCGGCTAGCTGGTCGACAACCCTCCAACCGCGGTGGGGTGCCCCGGAGAAGACCAGGCCCAGATTTTGGGCAAGCGCGGGCCTCGCACCAGGTGAGGCCCCACGAGTTGGATTGAGGTCCCCTGATGTGTTGTTGTCGAATGACCAGCCGCTAAGTCCTGCGCCACCTGGCGCCGACTTGGCGATCCCGAAGCAGTTCCCGCCGAGAGCGGTCAGCAAGCACGTTCCGATACCCAAAATCTGAAATTATTCAACTTTGAGAGGAATCCCATGAGCACCGGTTGGTCATTTGAGACTAAGCAAATCCACGCAGGTCAATCCCCAGATGCAACGACGAATGCGCGAGCCCTGCCGATCTACCAGACCACCTCCTACACCTTCAACGACACCGCCCATGCATCGAACTTGTTTGCGCTTAAGGAACTGGGCAATATCTACACGCGGTTGATGAACCCGACTACCGCGGTCGTCGAG
>CAJBZP010000053.1 GCA_903960135.1 uncultured Actinomycetes bacterium
GCGCGGCGCCACCATCGTCACCGTGCCGCGCTTTGACCTCGAGCAATGTTTGAGCATCATCCAAGAACGGAAGATCACCCGACTATTTGCCGTCCCGCCAATCGTTCTCGCCCTCGCCAAGCACCCACTGGTTGACAAGTATGACCTCTCAAGCCTTAAGCAGGTGTTTTCCGGTGCTGCGCCCCTTAGCGCTGAACTTGCCCAGGAGGCGGCCAAGCGCATCGACTGCGATGTGGTTCAAGGCTTCGGGATGACGGAGTTGTCGCCGGTGAGCCATGTGACTTGGCCCGGGCAGTTCAAGCCCGGCACCGTGGGCGTCACTATCCCCAATACCAAATGCCGCATCGTGGATCCCGAGACCGGTGAAGACCAAGGGGTGGGTGGCGTTGGCGAGCTTTGGGTCCAGGGTCCGCAGGTGATGGCGGGCTACCTCAATAATGCCGAGGCCACCGCGCTGACCATCGACGCCGAGGGCTGGCTGAAGACCGGTGACGTTGCGACTATCGATGCTGACGGCCACGTCACCATCGTTGATCGCCTAAAGGAGTTGATCAAATACAAGGGCTTCCAGGTGCCGCCGGCCGAACTCGAAGCACTGCTACTCACCCACCCGAAGATCGCTGATGTTGCCGTCATCGGGGTGCCCGATACCGAGGCAGGTGAGATCCCCCGCGCCTTCATCGTGCTCCGGGCCGACCAAACACTTACGGCCGCTGACGTCACCGCCTTCATGCACGACAAAGTTGCTACCTATAAAGTGGTGCACGACGTAGTTTTCGTGGATGCGATCCCTAAGTCTGCATCGGGCAAGATCCTGCGCAGGCTACTGCGCGACTCCTAACGAAGGGCACCAAATGCAGCGGACCCCCGGCAAGATTCTCCCGTCATTAGCAGCTGGGGCATTGGCCGCGTGCCTGCTCGTAGCCGCTGCCCCGGGAGCAGCCGCCGATCAGGCATCACCACTTGTCGGCACCTGGGTGGGCACTGCTGACGTCTATTACGGTGGCAAGTACTCACAAGGCACCGAGAAGATCATCATCACGGCCGCCAACGGCAGTGTCGCCAAAGGCACCTGGCAATGGAAACCAACCGGTGGTAGGTGGTCCAAGCCAGCACCCGTGCAACTGATCGCCATGAACCCCGTAGCCGGCGAGGCCCATATCGACATTCTGGGCGCTGACGCTGATGGCACCTATGAGGGCGTGCTGATCCCCGGGGTGAGCCTGGAGATCGGCTATATGGATCCGCAGCATGAAGCCGGAAAGCAAACCCTTGTCCTGCATTCGTTGATGACCAAAGCGCCGTAGTAATGCCCGCCCCGATCGCCGCCGGCGGCACCTTCACCCTCGGTTCGACGACCGATGATCCGATCACCATCCACCGCTTGGGTTTTGGCGCCATGCGGGTCACGGGCGCCGGTATCTGGGGTAATCCACCCGATCATGATGTTGCGATCAACGTGCTACGTCGCGCGGTGGAGCTAGGTGTTGACTTCATCGACACCGCAGACTCATATGGCCCATATGTGAGCGAGGATCTCATTCGCGAGGCGCTATACCCGTATGGCGACGTACTAATTGCCACCAAGGGCGCACTGACCCGGCAGGGGCCAGACCGGTGGGAGGTCGTCGGCAATCCGGCCTATCTTCGTCAATGTGTGCAGATGTCACTTCGGCGCCTAGGTATTGAGCGCATCGATCTTTGGCAGCTCCACCGCATTGACCCAAACGTGCCGGCCGCGGACCAATTCGGTGTCATCAAGGAAATGCAGGACGAGGGCTTGATTCGCCATATCGGACTCTCCGAGGTCAGCGTCGCTGATCTCAAAAGTGCCCAGCAGGTTTTCAACGTGGTAAGCGTGCAGAACTTGTATCACGCCGGTAACCGAGCATCTGAAGAACTTCTCGATCACTGCACCGCGAATCAGATTGGTTTCATACCGTGGTTTCCGCTCGGCAACCGCGAGTTGGTTGCCGCCGATGGTCCACTCGCCGGCATCGCAGCCCGGCTGGGCTGCACCCCCGCGCAGGTTGCTTTAGCTTGGCTGCTTCAGCATTCACCGGTAATGCTGCCGATACCGGGCACCGGCTCAATCGCGCACCTTGAGGAGAACTGCGGCGGAGCCAGCGTGCAACTTGATGAGTTGGCAATCCGTGAGATCAAAAACTTAGGTTAAGCCCTAGTTTGACTCTTGCCGGGCCAGCCATTTCTGGAAATCGATTTCCTGTTCCTCGCGCCACCTGTCAACCTGCTCGGACAACTGCGCGGCGCTCACGGCCGTCAATGCCGGATAGGCATCGACTTCGGCCAGGAAGATCTGCCCCGCGGCGCTGGCGTCGGCTTGCGCACCATGCCAGTCAGCGTCATCCAAGGTGATGCCGTAGCGCGCAGCGGTCGGTTGCAGGCGCCGCTGCGCCTTGCCCTTGACGTACTTATTGAACTGCCGGTCGATGACATAAGCACAGACTGCAAGGCCAGGTGGCAGTGGCGCCAACCCGGCCCGGAGCAGGTTTGAATCTGTCACGGGGATATCGAAGTCGGACTTGAAGCAGACGATCGGCGCGCCAGCGCCCAGCAAGAAGGCTCGGATATCGGCAAGAGCTGCTACTTGCTCCAAGCCCTGGTCTTGGCTCATTTGCGTGGTCACACCATGAATGGCGCTGGCGGCCTCGGGGATCTCAACATCAACCGCGATCAGCCAAGATCTGGACGCAACCGGTAGGCGATTGACGTAGTGGATGGCCGCTGCCGTGACGATTCGAGACTCACCCACGTCGATACCGGTGGTTTCGGTGTCATAGGCGATGAAACCCTGATCGACCCAAGTGGTTGCCATCAGGCCCCCCTACCTCACTAGTAGCCGTTGCCCGTGCGCAGAAATATCAATATAGCCGTCGCCTCTGTCACTCTTGCTGCTTTGGCAGCCGCCAGCGGGCCAGTCATCGGGGCAGCCGCGGCTGCACCAACATCGGCCACTACTTCGAGCCTGGCGGCATTCACCCTCGTCGCGCCCACCTCGCAGGTGCCCTCCGGGCTCCTCGCCCGGGCCGTCATTGCCGCGGGCGCCGGCTGCCCGCTCCTTACCGGCACCTATCTAGATCCAGCAAGCGGCTACCCCCAGCCCACCTACGGACCGCTGGCCAATCCAGATGGCACCGCGCTGAGCCCGCTGGCAGCCCCGTACCCGGCACCCACCAGCGTTTGGACCGATGTGCGATTTGGTTACGTGATCGCGACACCAAAGGCTGGCTCATCGGGTTGACTCTTTGACCAGCGCGATCAACGGGGTCAAAGTTTTGCGGAATGCGATCTGGTCCAGCGCACTATGTCTTGCGAGTGACCGGCCGCTCAACCACCAAAGATGCGTGCGAAGAAGCCACCCTTAGCGGCAGCCTTCTCCGCGGCGGTGCACGTGCAGCGCTCGTTCTTCGGGATGCCGCGCATTACCTGTTGCTGATGCTGGCCGCAGCCGGCCCAGGTGGCTTTCTTGCAGGCACGGCAGGTGGTCTGGTGGCACATGATCATCCATTTCGTTGGGGTCTCCAGCAGGTCCCCAAAGCATACCCCTAGGGGTATAGGCAAAGTCAAATCCCAGTGCCACTCGCCCGCCACTGCCACCCGGGCACCACCCGATAGGTTCTGTTGGAATCAGCCCACCCTTCGAGCAAGCAGGGAAACGAGGAGACATCATGATCCTGTCCGGTCAATCAACTATCGCGGGCCAAGCGGTGCGCGGCCAAGGTGGCACCTCACATGCCGTCAACCCCGCCACCGGCGAGGCGTTGGAGCCGACGATCTATTTCATCAACGTCGATGAGATCGACCAGGCCGCGCGGGCAGCACAGGCCGCCTTCGATACCTACCGCAGCACGCCTCCGGCGGACCGCGCGGTTTTCCTCGAGACGATCGCGGCCAATCTTGATGCAATGAAGGCTGAGATCGTGGTGCGGGCCCAGCAAGAATCCGGCCTAACCACCGCCCGCCTTGAAGGCGAGCACGGGCGCACGACGAATCAACTCCGACTCTTCGCCAAGGAGCTGCGCCTCGGGGCCCATCAGGAGGTGCGCATTGACAGCGCGTTGCCAGAGCGCCTGCCAACACCCGGGCCGGATATCCGGCAACGACAGGTGCCGCTGGGTCCGGTCGCGGTGTTTGGTGCAAGCAACTTTCCGCTCGCGTTTTCCGTCGCCGGCGGCGATACTGCATCGGCCCTCGCCGCCGGCTGCCCGGTGATTGTCAAAGCCCATAACTCGCACGCTGGTACCTGCGAGCTCGCCGGTCAGGCAATCACCAAAGCCGTGGCCGACTGCAATTTGCCGCCCGGGGTTTTTTCGATCATTTTCGGGCCGGGCGCAAGTGTGGGCCAGGCCCTCGCCGCGCACCCGGCCATAAAAGCGATTGCCTTCACCGGCTCCCAAGGCGCCGGCACCGACCTCATGCGCACGGCTGCCGGGCGGACCGAGCCGATCCCGGTTTATGCGGAGATGTCGAGCGTGAACCCGGTGGTGCTTTTCCCCGGCGCCATTGCCAAGGACCCAAAGGCGCTGGCCGCCGGGTTCGTGGCATCGTTGACCCTTGGCGCCGGTCAGTTCTGCACCAATCCGGGTTTGATCTTCATACCGGTAGATGCACCAAGCATCACCGAGGCAATCATTACCGCACTTGGTGAACTCACCGGGCAGACCATGCTGTCCTCGGGGATTTTTCACGCCTTTAACGAGGGTAACAAGCGACTTGACACCCGTGGGGCTGAGCTCATCGCCACCGGGGCGCCCGGTTCAACACTAAATGCTCCGGCGCCGACGATCTACCGCACCACTGCAGCGCACCTGCGGGCCACCCCTGATTTACAGGAAGAAGTCTTCGGCGCATCAGCCATGATCGTTACCTATGTCGATCTTAAAGACTTAATGGCCACCTTAGAAGCAATGCAGGGCCAGTTGACTTCGACCGTGCATGCCGTGGAATCCGACTTTGCCCAGGTGACAGCGATTATGCCGATAATGGAGCGCAAGGCCGGCCGGCTAATCTTCAATGGCTGGCCAACCGGTGTTGAGGTCAACCACGCGATGGTCCACGGCGGACCTTTCCCGGCTACCTCGGATTCCCGCACCACTTCGGTCGGTACCTTGGCCATCTACCGGTTTCAGCGACCGGTGAGTTACCAAGGGTTCCCTGACCAACTCCTACCGGTTGCAATTTCGGACGACAACCCGTGGGCACTGCCCCGCCGCGTAAATGGCCAGTTGACTTAAACGCGGGTGGCGAGCAAAACTGCAATGATCAACATGATCACGCCGCCAACGCGATAGACCATGGTCATCGACCCCCTGGTGTACCAACGCGTGTCACCGGGCTTGGGTTCGCGCGCGAACATCCCCATGAAGGCGAGCGCAAAACCGGGCACTGCCATCCAAAGGAACAAATACTGCGCGAAATCTGGAACATCCCCCAGCAGGTTTTCCAAGATTGTTGTAATAATCAACCCGAACGCCAAGAGGGCAGCGAAGAGGGGCACACCTTCAGGTAGCACCTGCCAGATGGCCGGGGAGTTCTTGAACCGATGCGAGAGCAACGAAAGTAAACCGGGCAGCAGGAAGAAAAGGGCCGCGACCCATAGTTGCCAAACATTGCCAACAAAGGCCGCAGCGATGAACAAGAACGCACCGGTGCGAACTAGGGCAGATATCACCTGTTGGGTGGTGCCCGGCTCCGGGACATCACTGGGTGAAAGCGCCCGCATGCGCGCCGGCACCTTGCGGGCCGCAGCCTCTTCGAGCAACACCTTGAAACCCAAGGCGATCAGAGCGACAAAACCCAGCAGCCTGGCTTGGTCGGCGATTGGGAAATCGCGGGCGCCGAGATCTGGTAGC
>CAJBZP010000054.1 GCA_903960135.1 uncultured Actinomycetes bacterium
CTCAAACCCGAATCTATCTTCTTGGATCTCTATTGACTGGATGAGTTCTCGCCTAAAAACTTTGTAGCACGTTTCCATGTCTGAGAGATTGACATTTGTTATGACGTTGGATGCCACGGTCAATATCCGGTTTCCGACGCTGTGCCAAAAGTACAAAACCCGATGCGCATCACCTGAAGTAAAGCGTGAGCCGTAAACGACATCCGCGAGTTGATTCTGCAATGGGACTAGCAGTCGAACCAGATCGGCTGGGTCATATTCAAGGTCCGCATCTTGAATACCTACGTATGGCAGCGTGGCGACGGCAATCCCGGTGCGCAAAGCGGCCCCTTTTCCCCGATTAACCAAGTGCGTGAGTATCTGGACTCGCGAATCGGCAACAGACGACAGCAAATCGGCTGTGCGATCAGTTGATGCGTCATTTACGATAATGAGTTCACCGACACAGGGCTGGGCTAGGACCCGTTCAATGGCATAAAGGATGGTTGCCTGCTCGTTATACGCAGGCATGACAAGGGATAGCGAAGCGACGGTGGAAGTCATGGTGCTATTGACCGCCTCCGGTATCCAAGCACCAGAAGCCAGGCCCGAGCGATTGTTACCAACACGATTGCCACAACTACCAAGGTGCCTATCCAGAACCAAAACCCTCCGGTGGCCGGATCAGTCCAGCGAAGGGGAATGTAATCCTTGGTACCGAACGCGTACCGCATCAGGTTTTGCCACACCATGAATGCGAGGGCGAGTGAAGTGATCAATGACAAGGCGATCGCTGCTCGCGAACTCGAATCCGCAAAACGCAAGAGGAGCAAGAAGAGGAAAGGCAGGGTGAACGAGAGTGTTATTCGCCCCTGATACCAAAAAGGCCAGTCATTCCAACGTAGTAATTCCAGCGCAGTTGGCACGAAAATTGTCGCCGCGAATCCGGTGGCAAGGACTCCTAATGGGATGTGCCTGCGCGCATACATAATGCCGATTAGTAGTGCCCAGCCAAGCATAAGGAGAATCGCCAGTGTATAAGGCACCGGAGTATCGAGCCACCCCAACACACCAACCATCTGGCGCAGTCGCTCAGGCAACATCTCATCGATTTGGCCGAGCCAATGTAGGTAATTGAGCCCAGTTGGATCCTTGATAGGGTCGTCGTTATTAGGTTCGTGAATTGCGGGATGAGTTAACTGCCATAAAACTGCCGCTATCAGCCCAATTAGGAACGCTCCTAAAAGCCTCACTTTCGCTGATCGCTGCAGTGGCGACGGTCCCATCAGGAAGACCGTAAGAACTAGAAGGCACATCCACACTGCAGCGTCGTGCCTCGAAAGGGCGAAAGCGAGTGACGCAGCAGTCACAAGAAGCACCCGCGCCCATCCTGACAAGCCACGGTTCAGCCCCACGTCCCAGTTCCACCAAGCAGTCGCGAAAAGAAAAGCGAACAACAGTCCTGAGGTGACCTCCCATCCATTTGGGTTCACAACCGCCCACAAAAATGCCGCCATCGGGGTGCTTATCAATAGAAGATAGGTACCCCAACTCGTGGTGACCCTGCGAGCGAGCAACGCTAGAAGCCCGAGCGCACCAACGTTTAGCAGCAGCGAAGCGAGCCTGCCACCTATATCCAACCAATCGTCAGTTCCTGGCATTGCTTTTTGTCCAAGGGCAACCACCCAGTAGTACGGGGGTGGGTAATTTAGGACTCGAACTTTGGCCGGCCACGAGTCTTCCCGGGGAAGCGCGCAACTCGCGTCCTTGGTCGAATCGAAAGCTGTGCAGGCCCCTTGCTTGAAGATTCCTGGCGTGTAGTAATCCGCTTCCCGTTCCGGAGGCAAAATATTCACGCTGGTGTAGTAAGCGGTAGCTTGATGGGCCGGCTCATCGGGACCGACCAAGGGTGGAGATGTAACCGCCATTCCCACGATGGCCAGCAACACTGTTAGTGCAGCAAGTAGTTCCCCCCATAGTTTTACGCGAGATGTTAATGGAAAACGGCTTGATTCACTCGAGTCGTCCGTTTGAATCGACATGGTTTCCTCCCCCGACGGCAACTTCGTGGATCATAAAGCACTCATGCATGCTCGGCGTGCGCTATTGCGAACCAAGGCGGGTCACCGTCCGATACTTCTACTGTGACATGTGAAATGACCAATTGAATTCGCCAATTGCTTAGGAACTAGTTTCAGCTCTTTTCTTCCGAATGGCTTTTAAGTCGTGTGCAAATTGCGAGTAATTGCAATCGAGAACTAAACCGCCGGCGGTGGGCAACATGCCGGCCTAAGGGCTAGACTAACGCGCGTTAGTTAAGGTTACAAAGCCAACCGGCTAACCGGTGTTGGAACAGGAGTTGCCGTGGAATTCGCCTACAGCCCTAAAGTCCTAGACCTGCAAGCGCAGGTGACCGATTTCCTGAATACGAAGATCATGCCGGCCGAGGCCGTGCACCGCGAGCAGGCGGGCGAACACGGCCCGTGGGCGCAACCCCCGATCCTCGAAGAGCTAAAGATTCAAGCGCGGGCCCGCGGGCTTTGGAACCTGTTCTTGCCGGGTGAAGGTGGCGCGGGCCTGACGAACCTGGAGTACGCGCCGTTGGCTGAGATCTCCGGTCGCAGCCCGATGCTGTTACCGGAGGCCATGAATTGCTCCGCGCCGGACACCGGAAACATGGAAGTCCTCGTTCACTTTGCGACCCCGGCGATCAAAGAACGTTGGTTGACGCCACTGCTTGCCGGTGAGATCCGCTCGGCCTACTCGATGACCGAACCTGATGTCGCCAGCTCGGACGCAAATAACATCCGCACCGAAATCACCGAAGAGGGCGACGGCTTTCGCATCAAGGGGCGCAAGTGGTGGTCCAGTGGGGCGATGAGTCCGCGCTGTCAGATCCTCGTGGTCATGGGGCTATCGGCGCCGAACGGTGAACGTCATAAGCGTCACACCATGATCGCGGTGCCGATGCAAACACCGGGTGTAAATGTATTGCGCTCCACGAGCGTTTTTGGTTTCAGTGACGGCAGCCACGGCGGCCACGCCGAAATAGATTTCGACGTTTGGGTGCCGCGCGATCACCTTTTGGGTGAGCTCCACGGCGGCTTCGCGATCGCGCAGGCGCGCCTGGGCCCCGGGCGCATCCATCACGCGATGCGGTTAATCGGTATGGCCGAGCGGGCCTTCGACATCATGTGTGAGCGCGCCTACACGCGATTCCCGTTCGGCAAAGCCCTTGCCGAGCAGGGGGTGTTTCAGGATTGGGTAGCCGAGGCGCGCATCCGGATCGAGCAGGCGCGCCTGCTAGTCCTTAAGACCGCGTGGCTGATGGACACCGTCGGCAACCGCGGCGCCGCGGTCGAGATTTCCGCCATCAAGGTTTCGACCCCGCAGATGGCGGCCTGGGTTATCGATCGGGCTATTCAAACCTGTGGCGGCGCCGGCGTGAGCCAGGACTTCCCGCTGGCCGAAATGTACGCGCAGGCCCGCATGCTCAGCCTCGCCGATGGCCCGGACGAAGTCCACAAAATGGCGCTGGCCAGACGCGAGTTGCGCCGTTATGCCCCAAGCACCTAGCAAGGCGGGATCTGCAACAGCCGACGAGATCAGGCAAGCGGCGCTGGAGCAGTTCGCGCAATCAGGTTATGACGCATCATCGATGCGCGATATCGCGGCGAGTGTGGGTATCAAGGCAGCGAGTTTATACAACCACTTTGACTCCAAAGAGGAAATCCTTTGGGACGTAACGCGATCGGCGATGAGCGACCTAGCGGCCAACCGAGATGAGGCGCTAGCTCGATTAGGCCCAGGCGCTGGGCTGCGGGCGCAACTCGCCGCATTCGTGAGCGCCCACGTCGGCTTTCATGCCGAGCGCAGACATCAGGCGGTGCTCGTCAACAGCCAACTTGGTTCACTTTCGCAATCGCATCGCCGCAAGGCGGTTGCGCTACGTGACGAGTACGAG
>CAJBZP010000055.1 GCA_903960135.1 uncultured Actinomycetes bacterium
ACGAATGCGCGAGCCCTGCCGATCTACCAGACCACCTCCTACACCTTCAACGACACCGCCCATGCATCGAACTTGTTTGCGCTTAAGGAACTGGGCAATATCTACACGCGGTTGATGAACCCGACTACCGCGGTCGTCGAGGATCGCATCGCAGCACTCGAAGGGGGTGTTGGCGCTCTCCTCGTTGCTAGCGGGCAAGCGGCCGAGACCTTAGCAATCTTGAATATTGCCGAGGTCGGAGATCACATTGTCTCCAGCCCCAGCCTTTATGGTGGTACCTACAATCTGTTCCACTACACCCTCCCCAAGTTCGGTATCGAGGTCTCCTTCGTGGAGAACCCGAATGACTTGGAGTCTTGGCGTGCGGCAGTACGACCAAATACCAAGGCCTTCTACGGTGAGTCGATTTCAAATCCCCAAAATGATGTGCTGGATATTGAGAACGTTGCGAAAATCGCGCACGAGGTTGGGGTGCCACTGATTATCGACAATACCGTGGCCACTCCGTATTTGATTCGTCCACTGGAGTGGGGCGCCGATATCGTCGTGCACTCAGCCACCAAGTACCTAGGTGGTCACGGCACTTCAATCGCCGGCGCGATTGTTGATGGTGGCACCTTTGATTACGCCAAGTACCCAGAGCGATTCCCTAACTACAACACGGCGGACCCGAGTTACCACGGGCTGGTTTACGCGCGCGATCTCGGAGTTGGTGGCGCCTTCGGCGTGAACCTGTCCTTCATCTTGAAGGCCCGGGTTCAATTACTACGCGATCTTGGCCCGGCGGTATCGCCGTTCAACGCGTTCTTGATTGCGCAAGGCATCGAGACGCTCTCACTCCGAGTTGAGCGCCATGTGCAAAATGCTTTGGCTGTGGCCACTTGGCTGGAGGCACGTGAGGAAGTGCTCTCAGTCAACTACGCGGCCTTGCCGTCGAGCCCGTGGTACGCACTTGGCAAGAAGTACGCACCGTTGGGCACAGGTGGGGTACTTAGTTTCGAGATCGACGGTGGCTTGGAGGCCGGCCAACGTTTCGTCGAAGCCCTTGAACTGCACAGTCACGTTGCCAATATCGGTGATGTGCGCAGCCTGGTCATCCACCCGGCATCAACCACCCACTCGCAGTTAACACCGCAGGAGCAAGCCTTCAGTGGCGTCACTCCCGGCTTGGTGCGCTTGTCGGTTGGGCTAGAAAACATCGTCGATATCCTCGCTGACCTAGATGCCGGCTTCCGGGCTGCGAAGCAGAACTAATTACGTGACCGCACCAGCAACGTACGGCCCATTGTCGTACGAGGGTCTGATTCCTGCCAGCGCCGCCTGGCGGGAATCAGACCCTGTTGGTGATCGCTTGTTCTGCGATATCGGTGAGTTCACGACCGATTCTGGTTTCTGCTTTCCCCAGGTGAAGGTGGCATATGAGACTTGGGGGCGGCTTAATTCATCCGGGACCAATGCGATCTACATTTGCCACGCACTGACGGGGGACTCGCACGTAACCGGACCGGCCGGTCCAGGTCACCTGACGGCCGGCTGGTGGGCGTCCCTTGTTGGGCCCGGTAGAGCGATTGACACCGATGAGTGGTTCGTGGTTTGCGCAAACGTTTTAGGCGGCTGCCAAGGCACTACCGGCCCGGCGTCACCTGCACCTGATGGCCGGCCATGGGGCAGTCGCTTTCCGGTGCTGACCGTCGGCGACCTGGTAGAAGTTGAGCTGCGGTTAACCGATGCCCTTGGTATTGACTCTTGGGCATTGATGCTCGGGCCATCACTAGGTGGCATGCGGGTATTGGAGTGGCTGGTAGCGCACCCGACCCGGGTCCGTGGCGGCTTAGTTCTCGGAACCACTGCGGCGGTGTCAGCAGACCAAATCGGGACCCACTTCACGCAATTGGCGGCAATCTATGCGGATCCAGCTTTTAACGGGGGTGACTATTACGACGCACCGGCGGGGCAGGGACCGCATGTTGGCATGGGGATCGCCCGGTCCATTGCGCACCTGACCTATCGAAGCTCAACCGAGCTCGACGAGAGATTCGACCGGCAGATCCAGGGCAATGATCCAGCCGAAATTACCGGTCAGTGTGTGGGGCAGCCGTTGTCGCCGTACGCCATAACCTCCTATCTTGAGCATCACGCCGAAAAACTGGCACGACGTTTTGACGCCAACACCTATGTCACGTTGACCAATGCCATGAGTTTGTTTGACGTGGGCCGGGACCGAGGTGGGGTCCAGAAGGTCATTGGGCAAATCACGGCGCCACTAACCGTGGTGGCCATCGACTCGGACCGGCTCTTCCCAAATCACCAGCAACAGCAACTGGTCGACCTGGCCCCCGGGGCCGACAGGTTGCACACCGTGCACTCCCTGCACGGACACGATGGGTTCTTGGTCGAGGACGAGCAGGTCGCCGCTTTTGTCGAACAAGCGGTTCACCGCGCTCGCCGGTGAGTAACTAGGGCAGGATACAGCGGTGGGCCTACTTGATACCTACGACCTTTCGATGCAACTGTCGGGCGATGAAGGTGCCCGCCGGTTATCGGCGGCGCAGCGCCGCTTGCTATATCTGCGACTCGTTGACGGTGGCATTTTCGATGGTTCTGGCACCTTGGGTCCACCCCTGTGCGTGGTCTTTGAGGGCTGGGATGCCTCTGGCAAAGGCGGGGCCATCACCCGCCTAGTGGCGCCGATCGATCCCCGACACGTCCGGGTAATCTCAATTGCCGCCCCCACCTTCGACGAGAAGCGCCACCACTTTTTATCCCGCTTCTGGCCACACCTACCGGGCTGGGGCGGGATGAGCATTTTGGATCGAAGTTGGTATGGCCGGGTGCTCGTTGAACGGGTTGAGGGGTATGCCACATCGGAGCAGTGGCGCCGAGCCTACGACGAGATCAAGGCGTTCGAGCGGACGCTGACTGACGAAGGCATGGTCTTGGTCAAGATCTGGATGCACGTGTCAAGTGATGAGCAACTGAAGCGCTTCAAGGCCCGGGAGAAGGACCCACTTAAGCGCTGGAAGCTAACCGCCGAGGACTGGCGCAACCGCGAACAGCGCCCGGCCTACGAACTGGCCGTGACCGAAATGCTGGAACGCACCGACACCTCCTACGCACCGTGGACCGTGGTTGAGGCTAATGACAAAACCTATGCTCGGGTTAAAGTGCTAGAGACGGTGAACTCAGCCTTGGAGCGCGGGCTGCTGAAGGCTGGAATCCCCATCGCGGACATGGATCAAAAACTCTAGAAGTTATCCACAGGTCGAGCATTTCCTAGGTGACAGGGATTCGGCGCCGACATAGCGTGTTGGCGTGCACCTTTTCTTTCGCGGTTTGGCCGCACCAGCCTTGGCACTTGCTTTACTAGCCGGCGGGACTGGCCTAGCCCAAGGCCAAACCCGAAATGTCGATATCTCGGTGGACGATGCGGCCGACCGGTTTGTCGGTACCGGGGGCCTAGTACTGCCGGCAACCGTGGCCGCCGATACCCGCCGGGAGGTGGCCAACTGCAATGACTGTCGCTGGCGGTTACGGGAGCCATGTGCCGGGGTATTCGCCCCCGGCTGCATCATTATTTTGCATGCCTGCGCTGGAGTCGATGAGCAGTTACTGCGGGCTTGGCTATCGCACGATGGGGGAGCATCCTGGCAAAACCGCGGCCTGATCTGTGTGTCGTCGGGCGGCCCGGTTACCGTGGCCGCGACCGGGGTGGCGATTCAAGACGATTTTGAACGCATCATGCCGCGGGGTCGGATCACCTTTCAGCCTGGCCGCGGTGTGTTGCCCTATCTTCCGGTCATTTTCCACTCCGGCCAGCCGCAGTCGGTGCCGGCCACCACTTATCAGGTGGCCGGGCAAGAGGTGGTGCTGTCACCAACCCCGAGCTGGGGGTGGGACTTCGGCGACGGTACCGGCCTTACTACCCAGCTAGCCGGCAGTGCCTACCCAGATCGCGCGGTCGCGCACAGTTATGCGCGCGGCGGCCGGTTTCAAGTAGTAGTAACGACAACCTGGTCGGCCACCTTTACCGTTGCCGGCCTCGGGCCGTTTCCAATCTCAGAGCCGGTGACCCAATCGGAGATGGCGGTCTTGGCCGTCGGGCAAGCCAGGGGAGTGCTGATTCCCTGACCGGCCCCCGGTGAAAGAGGCCCATTTGCCGGTGGCACAATAGGGTTCTACTGCCCGTCCAAGCCATCAGGCTTGACACGGGCTCTTGTCGTGGAGCAGCGGGAGAAGGGCACCAGTTATCACTATGGCAACGAAAACCACGTCACCGAAGAAAACAGCAGCCAAGAAGGCTGCGCCCGCGAAGAAA
>CAJBZP010000056.1 GCA_903960135.1 uncultured Actinomycetes bacterium
CGGAGAATGATCTGGGAATGAAGGTTGATCAGGCCGGGGTCGCTGAAGTCAGCGCCCTGCAAACTGGCCAGGTCAACGTTTCGATCACGATGAAGCCAGGCAACTAATGGCGACGGGTAACCGCGTGAACGTCATCCTTGCGATGGTGGCCGCAGTGTCGGTCGTGCTCCTTTGGATATTGCCGCCCGTCGGATTTGTGGCCTGCTGCGTACTGCTCGTCTTGCTGCCGCCGTGGGGTCGCACTATTACCGAGCGGGCGCTGATTTCGATTCTTGTTCTACTCGGGCTGGTGGCGTTGATCTTCCCGCGAGCCGGATCCACCCCGGTAACTACGACTTCGGCGCACCTATTCATCACCTTGGCGGTAGTCGCACTTGTGGCCGCCCGGTTTATCTTGCGGCCCGCTCGACCAATACCGAAGCCGACGATCAGCGACGCACTACTTGGCATCATGCTGGTTGGCACCAGTTGGTGGCTAATGAGTGCTTATCTCGGCCGCAACCTCTACAGCATCGTCAGCGGCCTGTTCTTCAGTGGCTGGGATAACCAAGGGCACTTCACGACATTTGCCAACACCTATGAGGTTGGCAGTACCACCTGGCCGACCATTGATGGCTCGGTCGCCTGGAACCAGTGGTACCCATCCCTCCACACCACGATGTGGTCCATTGCCCAACTCGGCTCGCAAACCGGTGCGGAGTTACTCGAGCGCACCAGTTTGCTCTGGCCTTATGTGCAGTGGTCGTCGATCTCCTTCGCCCTATGCCTGGTGGCGCTAGCTTGGGTGGCCGGTGATCTGGCGGGGCGCCTTGGCGCCTTGGTGAATGCGCGCAGTGGTTTCGTGAGTAGGTGGGCAACCCCGATCGCGGTCCTTGGTTTCGCGGCCTTCGCACTACTTGGTAGCCCGACCGGGCTTTTCAACAGCGGGTTCACGAACTTCGTGATGGGCGTGACCGTTGTCGTAGTCACCGCTTATTTATCGGCGCGTGATTGGGAGTCGGCGCGCGGCCCCGGCCCGTTCTTGATTCCGCTCGGCGCCCTAGCAGCCATTGGTCTTTGGACGCCACTGGTGCTTGGCCTGATCCCATCCGGGCTCATCGTCGCGCTCGCCCTCTGGCGGGTGCGTAAGTGGCTAGCGCCGCTGTGGGTCATTGCCGCCGGGGTCTTTGTCGCCGTTACCGCGTGGTTGCAGACCCAAGCGGTAATCAACTCCGACCCGGGCACCAGCGCTGGCGGCCTGTTGGCCGATCTCGGTGCCATCGGTGTGGGGATGAGTCCGTTCAATATCGGAGCGGCGCTAGCCGCACCCATTGTCGTTATCGGGTTGGCCATTCTTTTAGTGCGCGGCCGTCGAGCCCCACTTGCGCTGGCGACCGCCGGTCCGGTGCTTGGCTTCACGGTGTTTGCGGTGATAGCGATGGGCGGCGCCGACGCCGGTGAGCTCTCACGGCTGGTCAGCTACTACGTACTGAAGACCCTGAACGCGATGCTGCTTGCGGTAGCACCTGTTGTCGCCGCCTTGGCCGCAACAGGGATCTGCATTCTCCTCGTTGCCGTCAACAAGGCCACGCAGCGCGCAGCGAGCCCGAGAGCGGCACGCGTCAACGTCATCATCGGCGGTGTCATCGCGTTGGCAATCGGTTTCACGATGTTTGGATATATCGGCACCACCACCCAAAAGTTCACGGGTGGTTTCACTTCGGCACCCGGGATTGAAGCCGCGAACACTCGCAGTGCCGGCGTCGACAACCTGCTGATCGGTGAATCGATAATCAGTGCGCAGCAGGCAGCGGTGCCTTATCCGGATAAGACCACCATGTTGTGGGATGGCTCGGGCACGTTGCCGAACCTTTGGGTCTCGGCGCTGCACGGGGTGATGTCGAAGAAGCAGAACACGTTCTACGCGAACTTGCCGCCGTTCCCCTATGACGAGAAGACCCTGGGCCATCTGACGCTCGCCCTAAATCTTGATCCGAGCCTTAACCTCGTGGTGTTGTGGTTCCGAGGGGTATCTGGTGTTATGGTCGAAGAGCTCAAGATCGACCAGCCAGATCGCGTGACCACCGTCCAGGTGCCAATGCGTTCTTCCCCACTGTGCGAGGAGTGTTCGCTCTGATTCGTCGACCCACGTCAGCCTTGCTGACGTTGATCTTGTTTGCGTCCGCCGGTGTCGTAGCGGTGCCGAGTTTTGCCGCGACGAAGGCCGGTGCGCCGATTGCGGGCAGTGTCCGAAGCATTGACAAGGCCCCGGCGTTGCCGAGTATCGCCCAGGTCACCAGCAGCGGCACCGGTAAGCGCACTACCCCGCGGTCGGTGCCAGCTGCCGCGGCCTTGGGCACCGGTGCATTCACCATCTTCAGCGGGGTCGGCGCCCCCTTGGCCCGCACGACCGTCACGCTTCCGGTGGCCGGTGGCACCGCGCTGCTCGCCGATTGGGATGGTGATGGCTTAGCGACCCCGGGTCGGTATGACGTCGGTCAGTGGTTTACCTCATCGAAGATCTTGAGCAATGCGAGCTGGGAGGCAAAGGGCACCTGGGGCGGTCAACCCGGTGACATTCCGGTGACCGGCGATATAAATGGCGACGATAGAGCCGATATCGGTGTCTTCCGCAGTGGTCAGTGGCTCTGGCAAATTACCGGCGGGGCCACCGTTGACGAGAAGTTCGGCGAGCCCGGTGATCTGCCGGTCGTTGGTGACTGGGACGCGGACGGCCGCGACGATGTCGGCGTCTTTCGCGCCGGCAGTTGGATCCTGCGTTACTTGAACGTGCAGAAGGCGCCGAAAGTAAGTAATGGCGTCGTCGTCACGATGGTGCCCGAGGCGAAGGCCGCGGTACTCACCTTCCCGTTCGGCCTGCCGACGGACATACCGGTGGTTGGCGATTGGGACGCCGACGGTATTGACACCCCCGGTGTCGTGCGCGATCGGGCGCAGTGGATTCTAAGTAGCGGTCCGGCGAAACTGAAGAAGTCAAAGACGATCAGCGCGCCACTTGCTGCCGATCAGACACCACTTGTTGGCACCCAAGCGACCCTCCCGGGCCACTGCCCGACCGCTACGTCATCTGCTGAGAAAGATGCATTCAAGATCGCGCGCCGAGTGGTACCACCGACTAGAACCAAAGGCACTTTGAAGATCGATGGCATGGCCGAGATCAAGGACACCGTGAACGACGGGTTGCGCTATGTGATCGTCAGCGACCTCACCAAGAGACTCAAAGGCTTAAGTTCGATGCCCTATTACGATGCGCTTAACCGCTATCAAACCGATGAAGAGTCGATTAGGCGGGTGGCCAACTCGGCGCAGGCGGCGGCGATCATGGCGACGACAAGTGACTGGAAGAACGTCAATGGCATCAGTCGAGGTGAGCTCGTCGATTACGCGCGGTGGCAAATTCGCACCGTCAGCTGCCAGCATCAGGTGAACTCACCCGGTGGTTGGGGCAATACCTTCCAGTCCGCGCTCTGGGCAACCGTCGCCGGGCAGGCCGGCTGGCTGCTGTGGCCCGAGCTAAGTACCCAAGAGCGCGCCTACGTCGCATCCATGGTGGCGGCCGAAGCCGACAACTCCGTTGCCCGCGGCCCGTTCTACTTCCGCAACCGGGCCGGGGTCGAGCTGACCCCTGGTGATTCACGCGCCGATGAAGTCTCGTGGGATCTAATGGCGCCGGCGCTGGCGATGGCGATGATGCCGAAGGATCCGCGGGTGCCGACATGGCGGGCGACGTTAGTCGCGCTTTCGATTGCCGCCTTCGCTCGTCCGAGTGATCTAACTTCCAATGGCATCTACAACGGCGTTATCTTGCGCAACTCACTGCCGGGAACCAATGCCAATGAAGACGGCACTATCACCAATCACGGCAAGGTCAACCCCGACTACACCCAAAATGTGCAGCACCTGTGGTGGGCGGCGAGTTTGATACGCAACGCCAAGCAAAGCGTTCCGGCCGCGGTATTCCTAAACGCCGACATCGTCTATCGCGCACTGGCTGTTGTTAACTTCCCGTCACCGCCTTACGCGGCGCCCGGCGGGACCGTCTATCAGCCCCTCGGCCAGATCTATTACCCGATGGGGGTGGGTTGGGGAGTGCGCCGCCCGGCGACCTTTACCGGCGTTGACGGTTTCGCCAATGTGTATGCCGCCCCCGACACCAAGGCCGGTGAGTTCCTGGCCGCGCACGCCCGTGACACCCGGGCCCTGCAGCTGCGCTGGACCGACGGCCACATCTACGCACCGGGCTTAGGGGAAGAGACCTACCGGCTCGGCAAAGAGGAGTACGCGCTCTCACAGATGGCCCTCGCCTGGTGGTCTGGTGCGATCAAGACGAGTACCCAACTCTCGGTCATGCGCGATCGCGTGCCCGGGGTGAACTTGGAATCGCGAGTGCCCGTAGCGCAGTAAATCCAAGAGCGCCGAGGCCGTTTGGTTCCTTCCCCGCAAAAAAACCGACCCCAAACCAATGTCGGTCTGGGGTCGGTAACCGGGTTTAAACAGCCCACCTAGTGGCGGGTACAGGTACTACTCGTCATTACCCTCAAAGCAATACCCCGGGGTGAAGGTTGAGGAGGGGTTTACAGTGCCGCTGACACTGCCCGCACCCGGGCGCATCAAACCAACACCAAGGGCCAACCGATCACTGGCCGCTGAACTAACCGGGGCACTAACTGCACTCTTCGACATGTAATCTCCATTCCCTTAGTTGTGAATTTTCTCTGTTGAGTGGTGAGTTGTTGCAAGAAAATCTGCGATTTTCTTGC
>CAJBZP010000057.1 GCA_903960135.1 uncultured Actinomycetes bacterium
ACCAGGGCCATTGGCAGCCGGGCGACCAGGCCGCTTGCCGAGAAAGCGAGCGCACCCGGCACGCGCAACACTTCGCGATAGCTTCCAAACACATGGTGACGCTATCGCGACCGGGTTAAGTGGTCGCCGTCCTACCCGGCAAGATGGGTGCGTGCCGAATGATCATGAACAACCCTCGCCGGGCGAGGCCATGCAGATGCAGCCACTGTCCCTGGTCTTAGACGCCCATCCACTGCTGCCACTTGCCTGGGACGCGGCATGGCAGGCCGCGCGTTTTTTGCAAGATGAACGCCCGGATGACTTGCGGATCGAGTCCAAGTCAACCGCCTCGGACTTGGTTTCCCAGATGGACAAGGGGGCCGAGGAGATCTTGATCTCCGCGTTGCTGGGGGAGCGGCCAACCGATGGGTTGCTTGGTGAGGAAGGCGGCGAGCGCACCGGCACGTCCGGGGTCCGCTGGGTGGTAGACCCACTGGATGGCACCGTCAACTACCTGCACCACATGCCCACCTGGGGGGTCTCGGTCGCCGCTGAGCAGTCCGGTCAATCGGTCATTGGCGTTGTAGTCACGCCCGCCTTCGGTGAGGCATATATCGGGGTGCGGGGAGTCGGCGCGTGGGTGGTCACCGACCAGATGGCTACCCCGATTCGGGTAAGTGCCTGCCCTCACTTGGCTGCTGCGGTGGTGGCCACCGGATTCGGTTATTCCGCAAACCGCCGAGCGGCACAGGGTCGGGTCGTGCATGAACTGCTGCCCAAGGTCAGCGACATTAGACGCATAGGTGCCGCAGTGATCGACTTCTGCTGGCTGGCCCGAGGTCGGCTCGATGGCTACTACGAACGCGGACTCAATGCGTGGGATATTGCGGCCGGTGCGTTAATCGCGGCCGAGGCCGGTGCATCAGTGACCGGATTGCGTGGTGATGGCGTCTACGGCTCCATGATGATCGCAGCGACACCGGCGATAGCCGGTGAACTTCAAGAGTTCTTATTAGCCGTCGATGCCGATCAAGAGTGACTTCAACTGAGGAGTTTTAGGTCCGCCGCGTACCGGTGCGCGTTGCTCACATAGAAAGCTGCCGACCCCCGGAACGCACCATCTGCTATTACATCAAGAGTTATTGACGCAGGTACACCCAGTGCCCTCGCATTGGGGGGAACCACTTTGTCATTTGGCACCATGGCGCAGGCCCCAACTAGCGAATTTGGCCCGACGATGACCCGGTGCAACACAACTGATCCGGATCCAATGAGCGAATCGTCATGAACCGTGCAGCCCTCAAGGTGGGCGCCGTGGCCAATTACACACCGGTCACCAATGATGGTGTCAGCGCCTTCAGTGCAGTGCAAAATCGCACCGTCCTGAATCGAAGTCTGAGCCCCAATGCTGATCACTCCATGATCACCACGCAGCACCGCACCGGGCCAGACACTGGACTCAGGGCCCACGGTGACGGCGCCAATTAGTACCGCCTGCGGGTGGATATAGGCAGATTTGTCGACTCTTGGAACGAGGTCGCCTAAGGCGTAAATGGGCATAACGGTAAGGCTACCCGAAGGCCCGCGGGCCCAGCCTCGCACTTGTCAGTCGGATGAGGCACAATCTGCGCACGTAGGGCTAGGTACCTGGGCGCGGGAATACCGCCCGCGGGCATCTTGTTAGGGCAAGTGAAAGTACCAAGGGAAGGAAAGAAGGAGCCGTGGCAACCGATTACGATGCACCACGCAAGACGGACGAAGAACTTGCCGAGGACAGCTTAGAAGAGCTCAAGGCCCGGCGAGTTGATAAGTCATCCTCGGTAATTGATGTTGATGAAACCGAGTTGGCGGAGAATCTCGAGCTGCCTGGCGCCGACTTGTCGGATGAGAGTTTGACCGTTCGGGTCGTGCCGCGACAATCTGATGAGTTCACCTGCATGAGTTGCTATCTTGTGCAGCACAGCAGTCAAATTGATCACGAAAGCAAAGCCGGGCCAATCTGTAAGGATTGCGCCTAGTCCGTCGCACGGGTGGCGCCTAGGTGATTTGTGACCCGATAGGCGACCACCTCGACCCCTGCGGCAATTGCCGCGGTGGCGGTGGCCCAAAGCAGAGCCTTGCCGAATGGCACACCGGGATCGTTGGAGCGTGGAGCATCTTTGCCCGTCGCACTTCGATAGCTGGTGGTGATCACTTTCCGCACGATCATCGTGGCGCCAATGGCGACCAGGGGCGCGAGCAAATGCACAATCGGATTAACGTGGATTTCCGGCTCGAGCGCCACCTCGTCGGTCATTTGAACTCCAATCGGTTTACCTCTTTAGCGTGATGCTAGTCAATCGTTCCACCGCGCCGAAGCGCGACCGCAAGTCGGGTTGGGTCCTTGGTGGTCAAAACCCAGGCAGGATGCGGATCTTGCTCATCGATAAGTTCGATTAGCACGCCCCCTCGGGTGCGCCACGGTCTGAGCAGCAGGTAGCGGGTCGCAACATTTTGAGCGCCTCGCATTTGTGGGCCGGCCAGTACTTCGACGCTTCCCAGTTGGCTTCTTGGGATTGTGGCGCGCCCAGCGCGAAGGTCATGCGCACTTACCGTAATCACCGGCGAACCAATGAACAAAGCAAAAGCGCAAAAAATTGCGAGGAGCGTGAAGGTAAGCCAGCCTGCCCCTGGCGAATAAGCCGCACCAACGGCTATCGCCAGCATTGCCACCAGCGACAAGACCACTACATAGACCCAGACTGACGGCAGCAACCGCTCGCGAAAAACGTTCGTCGGGGCCTTCATGCTGCGAGTCTGCCATGTCTTGCCGACGGTAGAGTGTGCAGATGCGCTCAACTCAAGCACCCGATGGCGCTTTACTGCCAACTCGGCTGGTTGGTGCCCCGGCCCCGGGAGAGTCCATTCCATCGCACTACCGATGGTGCTTTGGTTGTGGTACCGAGCATCCAACTGGCCTGCACATGCAGATCACTGCTGGTGTGGGTTTGCGCGTTATCGGAAACTTCACGGTTACCGAGCACCACCAGGGGGCGCCGGGGCTGGCCCACGGTGGCCTGCTATCAGCGGCGATTGACGAGGTTCTCGGCTCCTTGAACTGGTTGCTGGGGGAGCCGGTGGTAACCGCTTCGCTATCAATGCACTTTCTCCGACCGGTGCCGGTGGGTTCGGTGCTGCATATCGAGGCCGAGGTAACCGGTGTGGTGCGACGCAAGATCTATACCAGTGCGGTGGGCCGACTGGCCGATGCAAGTGGTGACATCGCGGTCTCAGCATCCGCGCTATTTGTGCAGGTGCCGATCGAGCACTTTATGAAATTCGGTAACAAGGAGCAGGTCGAACTGGCGATTGCCGACCGAGCTGGTGGCGGGCCCGCCTGGCGCACCGGCGGCCACGATGTTGAGGTAAATCCGTGATCCAACCGGTAGGAATGCTTATTGTCCGACTCGATGCAGAACTGGAGCTCCCCGGCTATGAACACCCCGGCGATGCGGGGTTAGACCTCCGCGCGCGGGAGGGCGTCACCTTGGCCCCGGCCCAGCGGGCGTTGGTTCCAACGGGAGTGGCTATTGCCTTGCCCCCTGGCTTCGCCGCCTTCGTGCATGCCCGCAGCGGACTAGCTCTGCGCTCCGGGCTCGGGGTGGTTAATGCGCCCGGGGTAATTGATGCTGGCTACCGAGGCGAAATCGGGGTTATCTTGATAAATCACGACCCCCTTGAGTCCATTGCAATTAAAAGGGGTGACCGCATTGCCCAATTGGTTGTTCAGCGGGTCGAGCAAGTCTTTGTTGATGAAGTCGCTGAATTGCCCGGGAGCCACCGAGGTGCCGGTGGCTTTGGCTCAACCGGAGGCCACGCGGGTACGGTGTCGTCATGACCGCGCGCGAGATGGGCCCATGGGATGAATCCGAAGTTGATTTCTCCGAGGGGCTCGAAAGGCTCGATCTTGGGGGGCTGCTGGTATTGGCGACACCCGGCGTCGATGTGCAAGTGCAGGCAGATCAAGCCACCGGTGTGGTCACGGCGTTGACTTTCGCACAATCAGGTGCCGCGGTTCAGGTGCAGCCATATGCAGCACCGAAGTCTGGTGGCATGTGGGATGAGGTTCGCGGGCAGATCAAGGGCTCGATCACCAAGAGCGGTGGTCTTGTCGAAGAGGTCGCCGGACCATTCGGTGTCGAATTGCAATCACAGGTAACAGGCGCGGACGGGGCAATGCAGCCGGCCCGATTCGCCGGTATCGAAGGTCCCCGCTGGTTTGTGCGGGCGGTCTTCCTCGGAGCGGCCGTCAAGGCCGGCGAGGCAGCAACAACCCTAGAAGGAATGGTTCGTAACTTGGTGGTGGTGCGTGGGGGCGATGCCATGGCTGTGGGAGCACCAATTCCGATGAAATTGCCGAATGCGCCGGCGGCACCGGCGGCACTCCCTGATGGCCGGCCGATCCTCGCGCCGTTTGTTCGCGGCCCGGAGTTGACCGAAACCCGTTAATTCGTGCCAGATGCAATGTTCTACTCGGTCACGGGTTAATCTGGTGAAGTGACCGCAGTATTGGACCTCTGGCGCAACTTGACCCGCAGCCGGACCGAAGTCGAGGCCGCCGAACTCCAGGAAGAAATGCGCGGGGTAGGGGTCGTACCGATTCGCGAATGTCAACATGGTGCATTTGTGTGCGTTACCGGCATCGTGCGGGTTATTACTGTTCGGCCCACGGCGGCAACACCAGCTTTGGAGATCGAAATCTATGACGGCTCCGGGTGCGTAAGTGTGATCTGGCTGGGACGCCGGCGTATTCCGGGAATAGCAACTGGGCGCCGAATAGTTGTTTCGGGCCGATTGACCTGCTCACCTAATTCCAGGGTCATCTACAACCCCCGCTATCAACTATTGCCGACGTCATCGTGAGCATGAATCCGCCAGAGCAGCCCCAGATTCCAGATAAGGCTGATCCTGCTCTGCATGAGACTAAAGCTGATGTTCGGGCTGAGACAGTGTTACTTGAGCGGGCCATCGGGGGCTGGCGCGGAATTATCGACTCCGGTGTGCCGACCTTGGTTTTCGTGGTTGCCTACCTGGTCACCGGGCAAAATCTGGGCCGCTCCGTTGGCGCCGCGGTCGCTGCGGGGCTGCTGATTGTAATTTGGCGTGTTGTCCGCAAGGAGCCACTGCAGCAGGTGTTCGCTGGCTTCGCCGGGGTGTTGATCTCGGCTCTGGTGGCCAACTGGACCGGTCGCCCGGAGGCTTATTTCCTGCCTGGCTTCCTGCAGAACCTGGCCTATGGGTCCGCATTCTTGATCTCGATAATCATTGGCTGGCCGCTCCTTGGCGTGGTCCTTGGCTACTTCACCGGCGAAGGCACCACTTGGCGTCAAGATCGCCCACTTCGCCGCATCTACGCGGCGGCCTCGTGGATTTGGGTTGCCCTATTCTTCGGGCGCCTCGTGGTGCAGGTCCCGCTGTATCTCGCCGGTGCTGTCGGAGCCCTGGGTGTCGTCAAGATTTTGATGGGGATTCCGCTTTACATAGCCGCGGCATATTTCACCTATCGGCTACTTGCCCCGATCTGGGCCGCTAAGCGAAACACAAAGGGCAAAAGCTAGTAGCTAATGCTGCGTGCCAAAGCGGCTAGCTGTGGCCGAGCATTGCTTGCAAGGCTGGTTCTTGATCGGGTGCGGTAACAAACAGCAGCTCATCGCCGGCATCGAGCGGGTCATCAGCCGATGGGGCGAAGACACGTGATCCGCGGACTATGGCAACCAGAACGGCATCGGTTGGCCAGGCTTGATCACCAACCCGTTGCCCGACCACCGGTGAGTCCGATGACAACGTCAATTCGACGAGGTCAGCGTTACCTTGCCGGAAACTAAATAGCCGCACCAAATCTCCGACGCTGACCGCCTCGTCGACTAAAGCGACCAGCATGCGCGGGGTAGATACCGCGACATCTACTCCCCAGGACTCATCGAACATCCACTCATTCTTCGGGTGGTTGACGCGTGCGATTACTCGTGGCACCCCGTACTCGGTTTTGGCCAAGAGCGACACGACCAAATTGACTTTGTCATCACCGGTTGCGGCCACCACCACCTGGCACTGCGATAGCAGCGCTTCATCAAGTGCCGACACTTCGCAGGCATCGGCAATCAAGAACTCGGCTCCATCAACTGATCCGGGGCGCGCGGCTGCCGGATCCCGGTCTATCAGCAGCACCTGATGACCGCGACCTAGGAGCTCCTTGGCGATGGATCGACCGACCTTGCCAGAGCCAGCTATTGCAATCCTCATGACCGGTCCTTATGTCTCATGAAAGTTCCGAAGGACGAGTTTCGAATATCGACTCGACGCGTTCGCGATCCACGCTCAGATAGACGGCATGGATCACGTCCTGGTCTTGGATGACGGTCTCGGGATTCGGCAGCAGCGGCGCACCAAGCCGGGTGATGAAAGCAATGCGCGCTCCGGCTGCATCCTCGAGTGAAGTGGCGCGGTGGCCGGCCCAACTAGTGCCCACATGCACTTCTGCTAGCGCCATGGCGCCGCTCGGGTCGCGGTACTCCTCTTGGGCCCCCAATGGCAATATCCCGCGCATGATCTGGCCGGTTGTCCAGGCCACAGTGGCCACGGTTGGGATCCCTAGACGCTGGTATACCTCGGCCCGGCGTGGGTCGTAGATTCGCGCAACGACGCGATCAACTCCATACGTTTCGCGCGCCACTCGAGCGGCCAGGATATTACTGTTATCGCCGCTACTGACCGCTGCAAAAGCTTCGGCGCGAGCGATACCGGCCTTCTCCAATGTCTCCCGGTCGAACCCGATACCGGTAACAGTGATCCCGGGAAAACTAGCAGGCAGCCGGTCAAAAGCCGAGGTGTTTTGGTCCACCACCGCGACGCTGTGGCCTAGGTCCGCAAGGCGCTCAGCAAGTAAGGTGCCGACGCGCCCACATCCCATGATTACCACATGCACACGGCAAACCGTACACGTCCGATGCCGGCATCGGTAACCGCTGGTGATCTAGGTGGGCTGTTAGGCGTAGCATCATCACTCGTGCCGATCTCTGATGGCCTAAAGCGCCTTATCTTTGGCCGGGCGCTGCGAACAGATCGCCTCGGTGACTCACTTTTGCCTAAGCGCATTGCGCTACCGGTTTTTGCCAGCGATGCGTTGTCTTCTAATGCTTATGCCACCCAGGAAATTTTGTTGGTGCTATCCCTAGGTGGTGCCTCCTTCTACGCGTTCGGCGGCTGGGTGGCCGCCGCGGTCGTCGTTGTGTACTTCACAGTTGTTGCCTCATACCGCCAGAACGTGCACGCATACCCGAGCGGTGGCGGTGACTACGAAGTTGTTTCAAAGAACCTTGGGCAAAATTGGGGAGTCTTTGTCGGGAGCGCCCTGCTAATTGACTATGTACTGACGGTTGCTGTATCTATCTCGTCGGCGATTGCCAACCTGGGATCGACCATCCCGGCAATTGCCGAGCACAGTGTTTGGTACGCGGTCGGGGCCATCGTCATCATCACGTTGCTGAACCTGCGTGGCATCCGCGAGTCTGGCTCGCTTTTTGCGATTCCAACCTATTTCTTCATGGCTTCCATCTTTGTAATGATCGGTGTGGCAATCTTTCGCATCGCCACTGGTTCAAGCCTGGAGGCAGAAAGCGCAAACTGGGAGGTTGTGCCGGAGGCAAGCTTCGCTGGGGCGGCACTCATTTTCCTGGTTGCGCGTTCATTCTCGTCCGGTACGACAGCACTCACCGGGATTGAGGCCGTTGCAAATGGCGTGCCGTCCTTTCGAAAGCCGAAGTCCAAGAACGCGGCAACGACTTTGCTCATGCTCGGCTTGATCGCGACCACAATGTTTGCTGGTATCACTTGGTTGGCTCTCAAGACTCGCGTTCAGGTAACCGAGTATGATAAAGACCTGATTGGGCTGCCCGCGGGTCAACCTCAAAAGACCGTGATTGTGCAAGTCGCCGATGCAGTATTCGGCAACTTCGAAATTGCGGTTTTGGTGATTGCATTGGCCACCGCCCTGATCTTGGCGCTGGCGGCCAATACCGCATTCAACGGATTCCCAGTTCTGGGTTCCATCTTGGCCAGGGATGGCTACCTGCCCCGTCAATTGCACACCCGCGGCGACAGATTGGCATTTAGCAACGGCATCTTGATGCTCGCCGGTCTCGCGGTGTTGTTAGTCGTGATCTACCAGGCAAGTGTCACTGGCCTAATCCAGCTCTACATCATCGGTGTATTTGTATCTTTCACCCTAAGCCAACTTGGCATGATCAGGCATTGGAATCGCAATCTCCTGGGGGAGTCGGTTCCGGCTGAGCGGCGCAAGATGATGCGATCTCGGGCCATCAACTCGGTGGGGTTCGTGATGACCGGGTCGGTCTTGATAATTGTGCTGATCACCAAGTTCACCAAGGGCGCCTGGATAGTCGTTGTTGCGATGCCGCTTATCTACCTGTTGATGCGGGCTATTCGCAGACACTACGATCGCGTAGCGACCGAACTTGCCACTACCGATGAGGACAAGATCACGCTGCCAACTCGGGTGCACGCCCTTGTTCTGGTCTCCAAGATCCACAAGCCAACCTTGCGCGCCTTGGCATATGCGCGGGCTACTCGACCGTCAGTCCTGGAAGCGATTACCGTCAACGTTGACGATGAGGCAGCCGCCGATCTGGCGGCCGAGTGGGAGCGCCGAGCGATTCCGGTGACCCTAAAAGTTCTTGACTCACCCTACCGGGAGATTACGCGCCCAATCATCGAATACGTAAAGCGCCTGCGCAGTGAAAATCCAAATGACGTGGTGACGGTCTACGTACCCGAGTACGTGGTGGGCCACTGGTTTGAGCAGCTTCTGCACAATCAATCGGCACTACGACTAAAGAGCAGGTTGTTGTTCATGCCCGGGGTCATGATGACAAGTGTGCCGTGGCAACTTGATTCAAGTGAGCGTGCGCTCGACCGTGATGCCTGATGCTGCAGCCGAATCCTCGGCGCCACTTTGCGTGGACGATGTTCTAGACGTCACTATCGGCCAGATCGCGCACGGCGGCCATTTCATCGCCCATGCTAATGGGCGCACCATTTTTGTGCGACATGCAATAGCAGGCGAGTTGGCCAGAATCAAGATAACCGAAGTCAGATCGAAGATCGTGCGCGCCGATGCGGTAGAGATCTTGGATCCGAGCCCGGATCGGGTATCCCCACCGTGCGCTTTTGCTGGGCCGCAGTTGTGCGGAGGCTGTGACTTCCAACATATTTCAGTGGGCAGGCAGCGAGCGTTGAAACAGCAAGTGGTTGCCGACGCCTTTCGTCGCCACGCCCGCCTTGTAGATATCGGCATCCCCGTGGTGCCAATTGCGGGGGACGATGATGGGTTGCACTGGCGCACCCGAGTGCGATGGGCGATCGATCGTCAGGGTCGAGCGGGTTTTCACGCTTACCGAAGCAGCACCGTTTTGCCCGTGGACAAGTGCATTATCGCCACGGCAGGCCAAGGGGTTGTGCCTACTACCAACTACCTCGGCTGCCAAGAAGTGCGCTCCGCCGAGGGATCCGATGGCGAGGTAGTAGTGGCGGCTACTGGTACGGCTCGTTCTAGTGGTCAGCGGATAACCCAACTGGTCCTCGGGCGCAGTTGGCAAATAGGGTTGGCAAGTTTTTGGCAAGCCCATCGCGGGGCACCGGAAACCTTGGTGCGGGCGGTATTGGCCGCCGGTGATCCACGAATTGGCGAGACTTGGTGGGACCTTTACTCCGGGGTTGGGCTTTTTAGCGCATATCTAGCAGCAGCGGTTGGCCCGGCCGGTGCGCTGGTGGCAGTTGAAGGCGACAGTCGTTCGGTCCGTGATGCGCGCCGCAATCTGCGTCAAGAGACGAATATCGAATTAGTTGAAGGGCAGGTCGGCAACTGGTTGGGGAGTGCGCATGGGTCTGGCCACGTTGATGGAATCGTGTTGGATCCGCCACGGACGGGTGCGGGACCCGCGATCGTTGCGCAAATTGCCGCCAGGAAGCCAAGGGTGGTGGTTTACGTCGCATGCGATCCGGTGGCCCTAGCTCGCGATGTGGAAGCCTTCGCAACCAACGGATATCGATTCGCCGGAGCCACCGGCTTTGACACCTTCCCGATGACCCACCACGTCGAATTGGTAGCCACCCTGGTGCCCATCGACGCCGCGGATCAGATATCTTGACATCAAGATATCCTCGGAGGTTCAGGTGAATAGCAGGAATAGTTTTGGTGCCAAGCGCCAATTAGCGGTGGCGGGGGAGCTGTACGAGATTTTCGGGATCGATGTGGTTCCCGGCTTCCAAAAACTGCCGTTCACCCACAAGGTACTTCTTGAGAATCTACTAAGAACCGAAGATGGCGCGAATGTCACGGCCGAGGTTATTCGAGCACTTGGATCTTGGGATCCGGCGGCGGAACCAAATCAGGAGATTTCCTTCACCCCGGCTCGGGTGATTATGCAGGATTTCACCGGCGTCCCGGTAGTAGTAGATCTAGCCACGATGCGTGAGGCGGTGGCAGAGCTAGGTGGTGATCCGGCGCGAATCGAGCCACTTGCGCCGGCCGAAATGGTGATCGATCACTCCGTAATTGCCGATTTTTTTGCGATCCCAGATGCCGAATCACGAAATGTCGCACTGGAGTATGAACGCAATCGCGAGCGATATCAATTCCTGCGTTGGGGTCAGGGGGCATTTGATGAGTTCAAGGTGGTCCCACCTGGCACCGGGATCGTGCATCAGGTCAATATCGAGTACCTAGCCCACGTCGTGATGGCCCGCGGTGGTCAGGCATATCCGGATACGGTCGTCGGAACCGATTCGCACACCACCATGGTCAATGGGCTTGGTGTACTCGGCTGGGGTGTTGGCGGGATTGAAGCCGAGGCGGCAATGCTGGGTCAACCGGTTTCCATGTTGATCCCGCGCGTTGTTGGATTCAAATTGCGTGGCGAACTGCCGCAGGGCGCAACCGCGACCGATTTAGTTCTCACGATTACCCAGATGTTGCGGGAACACGGAGTTGTGGGCAAGTTCGTCGAATTCTATGGCGATGGCGTTAGTTCAGTTCCGCTCGCAAATCGCGCGACCATTGGCAATATGAGCCCCGAGTACGGCAGCACGGTGGCAATCTTCCCAATTGATGAGATGACGATGGACTACCTGCGCCTGACCGGGCGCTCAGATCAACAGTGCGCCCTGGTTGCTGCTTACGCGAAAGCCCAAGGTTTGTGGCATGACCCGAAGAGCGAACCTCATTACTCCGAGTACATCGAACTTGATCTCGCGACCGTGGTACCGAGTTTGGCCGGCCCCAAGCGCCCACAAGATCGAGTACCGCTAAGTGCTGCGAAAGCCATGTTCGAGGTCGCGCTTGGTGATTACACGCGGACTCCCGATGCCGTCGCCGGATTCACTATTGCGGGCGCACCCGTGGAGATTGGCCACGGCGCGGTCGCCATAGCAGCAATCACCTCCTGCACCAATACTTCAAATCCGTCGGTCATGATTGCTGCCGGGTTGCTGGCAAGGAATGCGGTCAATCGAGGCCTGAATCGAAAGCCCTGGGTGAAGACAACGCTGGCTCCGGGCTCAAAAGTGGTTACGGACTACTACGACAAGGCCGGCTTAACCCAATACCTAGATGCCCTTGGCTTTGACACCGTCGGTTATGGCTGCACCACTTGTATTGGGAACTCCGGACCGTTAATACCTGAGGTGAGCAAAGCTGTTAATGACAATGATCTGGCGGTGACCGCCGTACTCAGCGGCAACCGCAACTTTGAAGGAAGAATCAGCCCTGACGTGAAAATGAATTACCTCGCTTCACCACCGTTGGTTGTCGCATATGCGATTGCCGGCACGATGGATATCGATCTGCAAAATGATGCACTAGGTGTCGATCTAACTGGTGCGCCGGTCTACCTCGCCGATATCTGGCCAACCACCACTGAGGTCGAGCGGGTTGTCAATGACTCCATCGACGCGGAGATGTTCGCGACTCGTTACGCCGATGTCTTTCTTGGCGATGTGAACTGGCGCGGACTCGAGACCCCGAGCGGTGATGTTTTTGCGTGGGATCCATCAAGCACCTATGTGCGCAAGCCCCCGTACTTTGACGGGATGCGCCGTGAGCCAAGTCCGGTGACCGATATCACCGGCGCGCGGGTGCTTTTGAAACTCGGGGATTCGGTAACAACAGATCACATCTCACCGGCCGGTTCGATCAGGCCTGATAGCCCTGCAGGGATCTATCTGAGCGCAAATGGCGTAGCGCGTGCGGACTTCAATTCCTACGGGTCACGTCGTGGCAATCACGAGGTGATGATCCGTGGTACTTTCGCCAACATCAGGCTGCGCAACTTGATGTTGCATGACGTCGAGGGTGGGTTCACGGTCGATTTCACGACACCTAATGATGAAATCGTCCCGGTCTATGACGCAGCGATGGCATACGGGGCGCACCACACCCCATTAGTCATCTTGGCAGGCAAGGAATACGGGTCCGGCTCAAGTCGCGACTGGGCCGCCAAGGGCACCGCATTACTTGGTGTGCGCGCGGTCATCGCGCAGTCCTACGAACGCATCCATCGGTCGAATCTGATCGGGATGGGCGTGCTTCCGCTGCAGTTTGCGGCAGGCATGACTTCAGCCTCCCTTGGCTTGCAAGGGGATGAAGTTTTCACCATTCATGGCATCACCGAATTAAATAATGGAGTAACTCCAGATCAGGTCGACGTGGAGGCAGTGGCCGCGGACGGGCGCACCGTGGAATTCACCGCCTTGGTTCGAATCGATACCCCCGGTGAAGCCGACTACTACCGGCACGGTGGCATTTTGCAGTACGTCCTACGCTCGCTGCTGTGAGTAGCACGGGCCGTACGCCACCGGGTTGGCCCCGTGATCTGCCGCCGCCCGGTACCGTTGAATTCGAGGCGAAGGTCGTGCCTTGGCTTTTGGACCAGGGGCCCGCGGATCTACGTGCCGGCGCGCTCCGGAACCTGCCAGTGGCCTTGGTTCGTTACCTTCGTCACTACACCGATGGCGCCCTGACGGCCACTAGAGCGGCTTATGGGCAGGCGCGCGTTGAACTCGGCCCGGTGCTGACCCCGGCCGAAATCACCAGCGCCCAGGAAGCCATCTCGGCGCAGGGGGCCCGATTCCTGCAATTGCAACGCGAGTTGGTCTTGGTCGAAGGCGCGCTCAGCACCGGTAAATCGACAAATGCCTAGCCGATCGACGGGTGCGAATTAGGGTGGTGGCGTAGAATGTGGGCACTAGACACTCAGTTCTAGTCGCACCGGACCAGATGCAGTTGAAGTGGATTGGGGCCCGCGTTGAGTCTGTTACCGGGTATCCGCGACCCACGTGACCTACGGGCACTAGACCCTTCGCAACTGCCCGAGCTGGCCGACGAAATCCGCACTTTCTTAGTCCAAAAGGTCTCGGCAACCGGCGGGCACCTGGGTCCAAATCTTGGCGTGGTTGAGTTGTCGATGGCCGTCCACCGGGTTTTCAACTCTCCCGACGATGCCATCATGTGGGATACCGGGCATCAAGCCTATGTGCACAAACTGCTGACCGGACGCGCGTCGGGGTTTGATCAGCTGCGGCAGCGCGGTGGCCTATCCGGTTATCCGAGTCGTTCCGAAAGCGTGCACGACGTAATTGAGAATTCCCACGCATCGACAGTTCTTTCATACGCCGATGGGCTCGCCAAGGCTTGGCAGCAGCGCGGGCTTCTTGGGCACCACCATGTGGTAGCGGTTATCGGCGATGGCGCACTGACCGGTGGAATGGCTTGGGAGGCGCTGAACAATATCGCCGCGGGTGAGCGTCAGGTGATCATCGTCGTCAATGACAATGCGCGTTCTTACTCGCCCACAATTGGCGGTCTGGCG
Source organism: uncultured Actinomycetes bacterium (assembly GCA_903960135.1). Classification (GTDB taxonomy): domain Bacteria; phylum Actinomycetota; class Actinomycetes; order S36-B12; family S36-B12. Next base: position 13,902 of record CAJBZP010000057.1, read on the forward strand.
CACCATCTTTCGACTTTGCGGACCACCCGTGGCTACGAGCGATTCCTGTCTTGGGGTAAGCGCACCCTGAATCGCACCCCCCTCGTCGGCGGGACGGTATTCGGCGCCTTACATGGCATGAAGAAGGGTGTCAAGGACGTATTCGCGCCACAGGGAATGTTCGAGGACCTTGGCCTTAAGTACATCGGCCCCATTGACGGTCACAGCATCGCGGACATGGAGTACGCACTGCAACGGGCGAAGGTTTTCGAAGGCCCGGTCATTGTGCACGCAATCACCCAGAAGGGTCGCGGTTACGGACCGGCGGAGCGCGATGAAGCCGATCGCTTCCATGGCGTAGGGGTAATTGACCCGGAGACCGGCGAGCCGCTCAGTGTCGGTGGTCCTACTTGGACCGGGGTTTTCGGCGACGAACTAGTAAGGATCGGCCATGAGCGCCCGGATGTCGTCGCGATCACGGCGGCCATGCTCGGACCAACCGGGCTGGAGAGATTTGCCGCCGCTTACCCGAGTCGAATTTTTGACGTCGGCATCGCAGAGCAGCATGCGGCGACCAGCGCCGCCGGGTTGGCATTTGGCGGGTTGCATCCGGTGGTGGCCCTCTATGCGACATTCCTGAACCGAGCATTTGATCAGGTCCTGATGGACTGCGCTTTGCATAAGGCGGGAGTGACCTTCGTGCTCGATCGGGCTGGAGTGACCGGCGACGATGGCGCCAGCCATAACGGAATGTGGGACCTAGCGATGTTGCAGGTGGTCCCTGGGCTGCGAATTGCGGCACCGCGTGATGAAGCCACCCTGCGGCGGGCGCTGCGCGAAGCAGTTTTGGTCGACGATGCCCCAACCGTGGTGCGCTTCCCGAAGGGCGCGCTCTTGCCCGCGACGCCGGCGATCCGAACGCACGGTGACCTTGACGTAATAGCGGAGTCGGGTGAGCCCGAGGTGCTAATCATCAGTATCGGGGCGCTGGCGCCACTTGCGGTCGAGGTAGCCGAGCGGCTGCGGGCCCAGGGGATTGGGGTATTGGTGGTCGACCCCCGTTGGGTCAAGCCCTGCTCACCAGCACTGGTCGAGGTGGCCCGGTCATCGAAGTTGGTCATAACGGTCGAGGACGGTGTCCGCGCCGGCGGGGTGGGCGCATCAGTTAGCCAACTACTGCGCGATCACGAGCTCGATGTCAGCGTTCGCAACTTTGGCATCCCTACTGTTTTCCTTGAGCAGGGCAAACGTGCCCAAATTTTGACCGAGATCGGCCTGACCGCCCAAGATATTTCACTGCGAATAGTCGAAACGATGGCGCAGCGAACCGACCAAGGTGCCGATGAGAGAGCATCCGGATCAATCAATAACTAGATGGTTCGCCTGTATCACACTCGAATCGAAGCGACGCCCGGAGCCAAGAAGCGTTTGCCATTAACTGACTCGGCGGTACCAGTTCGATCTAGGTAAGGGGTTAGCCCGCCAAGCCAAAATGGCCAGCCGGCACCTACGAGCATGCAGAGGTCAACATCCTCGGCCGCCGCTACCACGCCTTCGTCGAGCATCAGCTGGGCCTCTTGGGCCAATGCGGCCAGGGCTTTTGCGCGCACCTCTTGTGCCGATAGTCGCACCGACCCTCGCTGATACAGAGCCGACACCTCCGGGTCCACCGCGGGCTTGCCGTCACCATCCCAGACGTAAACGCCGGTCTTGCCCGCCGCTACCAAGCGCCGCAGATTCTCCGAAACGTAGAAACGGTCAGGGAATGCCTCGTGCATTGTCTCCGAAACGTGGAAGGCCACAGCCGGTCCGACCAGTTGTAGCAGCACAAATGGCGAAAGTGGCAGGCCTAGTGGCTCCAATGCGGTGTCCGCAACCTCAAAGTCCGTACCTTCATCGACAGCTCGCGTGACCTCGCCCAGGAATCTAGTAAGTAGGCGATTAACAACGAAAGCGGGTGTGTCTTTGACGAGGACGCAAGACTTCTTTAGAGCCTTGCCAACCGAGAACGCCGTTGCCAGGGTCGCATCGTCGGTCTTGGCGCCACGGGCGATTTCAAGTAACGGCATCACCGCGACCGGATTGAAAAAGTGGAAGCCAACAACCCGCTCAGGGTGCCTGAGATTCTTGGCCATTGCGGTAACCGACAGTGATGAGGTATTGGTGGCAAGAATGCACGTGTCCGACACAACAGCCTCTACCTCTGCGAAGACTTGCTGTTTGACATCGAGTTGCTCGAACACCGCCTCAATGACGAAATCCGCGTCAGCGAACCCCGACTTGGAGGTGCTACCGGTAACCAGGGCCTTCAAACGGTTTGCCTTATCCGCGGTCAGGCGCCCTTTGTTGGCCATTGAGTCGAACTCACCGTGTACGTATGCCAGGCCCTTCGCTACCCGAGACTCATCCAAATCGGTAATGACAACCGGCACCTCGAGTCGGCGCACGAAAAGCAACGCGAGTTGACTTGCCATCAACCCGGCACCAACCACGCCAATCTTGGTCACTGGACGGGAAAGGGACTTGTCTGGCACGCCGACGGGCCTGCGCGCCCTCTTGTTCACCAGATTGAATGCGTAAAGGCTTGCGCGCAGGTCATCGCCCATCATCAAGGCGGACAGTGCCTCATCCTCTGCGACGAACCCCTCGTCACGGGATCTGGTCTTGGCACCTGCGATTAGGTCGAGCGCCACACCTGGTGCTGGTGTCGCGCCATGCAATCTGGCATCGACTCCAGCGCGGGCCGCATCAACCACAGCGTCCCAAGACTGGCGGTCGGGTTCTGGTCGGGAAACCACGACTTCACCGCGAAGCACTTTGGCCGTCCAGAGCATGGACTGCTCCAGGAAATCGGCTGGCTCGAATGCGGTGTCCGCGATCCCTAGCTTTATCAGATCCTTTGGGCGCATTTGCTTGTTCTGAGCCATCGAGTTATTGATGATTACCTGGATTGCATTAGCGGGACCAATTAGGTTCGGCAGTAACCAGGTGCCGCCCCAACCAGGGATGAGGCCGAGGAAAACCTCAGGTAGCGCGAGCCCGGCCGCGCCGGTCGACACGGTGCGGTAGGTGCAATGCAGGCCCAGTTCGAGCCCACCGCCCATCGCGGCTCCGTTGATGTAGGCGAAGGACGGTACGGCGAGTTCACCTAGGCGTCGAAAGACTCGGTGCCCGAGTTCGGTGATCGCACGTGCAGCCTCGATGCTGTCAATTAGGTCAACCCCGCTGAGATCGGCACCCACCGCGAAGATGAAGGGCTTACCGGTGACGGCCACGGCTGAAATATCTGGAAGTTGCGCGGCTTCGTCGAGGGCGTCGGCCAATGCGGCCAGGCCGCCTGGGCCAAATGTTGACGGCCGAGTGTGGTCTTGGTCATTGTCTAAGGTAATCAGCGCGAGCCGGCCAGCAGCCAATGGCAACTCAAGTACGCGAAGCTTGGCCCGGGTCACCACCTCACCGGCAAACGCCGAGGGCAGATCGGTGCGCACATCTTCGGTACTCATGCGGAGCCCCCTTCAAAGTTGGTGTTCTCCCAGATGACGGTGCCACCCATGCCCAAGCCGATGCACATTGTGGTGATCCCGTAGCGGGCGGACGGATTGTTCTCGAAGTCCTTAGCAAGGTAACTCATCAGGCGAATACCACTTGAGGCAAGTGGATGCCCGACGGCAATGGCACCACCGAGTGGATTCACCCGGTGGTCGTCGTCAGCGATACCGAAGTGATCGAGGAACGCCAGAACTTGAACAGCGAAGGCCTCGTTGATCTCGAATAGATCGATGTCAGCGATGGTCAGGCCTGCGCGATCGAGCGCCTTCTGTGTGCTCGGCACTGGACCAACCCCCATCACCTCCGGTGCGACACCGGCAAAGGCAAAGCCCACCATTCGCATTCTCTTGGCCAAGCCGAGTTCATCAGCGACGGACTCACTTGCTAGCAGGCATGCGGTAGCCCCATCGGTAAGACCCGAGCTATTGCCGGCGGTTACGCGTCCGTGCGGGCGAAATGGCGTCTTGAGGGTGGCCAGGCCAGCAAGAGAGGTACCTGGACGCGGACATTCGTCAACACTGACCAAATCCCAACCTAATTCGGGGCTGCGCACCGCCACCGGGACGATTTCACTTTGCAGCATGCCATTGGCGTATGCCTTTGCCGTTTTCTCCTGTGACGCGACCGCGAAGGCATCAGCGCGGGCTTTCGTCAACTGTGGGAATCGGTCGTGCAGATTCTCGGCTGTCTTACCCATCTGCAGTGCCTCGGGATCAACGAGGCGCTCCGCCAAGAAGCGCGGATTAGGGTCGACACCTTCACCCATTGGGTGCCGCCCCATGTGCTCGACCCCACCGGCCAGCGCGATGTCGTAGACCCCGGCCATGATCCCAGCCGACAAGGTCGTAACCGCGGTCATGGCACCGGCGCACATTCGGTCAACGGAATAGCCGGGGACCGATTCGGGCAACCCGGACAAAATTGCGGCCGTCCGACCAAGGGTTAGCCCTTGGTCCCCGATCTGGGTGGTAGCAGCCACGGCCACATCATCAATGCGATCTGGTGGCAGCAACGGATTTCGCCGAAGTAGCTCCCGGAAAGCCTTGACGACTAGGTCATCGGCGCGGGCACCACCTAGGGCACTGCCGGCCTTGCCAAATGGGGTGCGGACGCCGTCAACGAAGACCACTTGCTGGATCGAGGCGCCATGGTTGGCTGGGCTCACGGGTACTCCTCAGGTTGGATAACCCGATATTACTCGCCAGTAACAAAACTTGCTACTCGCCGGTAACGTGTTTTTTCACCTGGGCCGACATCGAAGCCATCAAGCCCGGGCCGACTAATTCGATTTGCCAGGTCCGGGCGCCGCCGGCCCTTAGGGTCTCCGGTAGCTCGTGCGGTGGCATGGGCGGAGTCCAGCAGACCCGGCGGACGAGTTCGGGGCTGATCAGGTTCTCCACCGGCACCAAGACCTGTTCGGAGACCGCCAACAGGTGCGCCCTGGCCGATTCAAGTCGCGCAAAGGCCAGCGGGTCGCGTTCGGCCCAGGCCCGGGGCGCCGGCGGGCCGCCCGCGGGTAGGGAAGCGGCTGGCAGTTCTGACTCCGGCAAGGCAAGTGCGGTGCTGATTGCCGCCCACCAACTAGCCCGGCGACGGGTTTGACCGCGACCGCTGAACTCCTTGATGGCGCCCAATGCCTGCGGTGTATCCGGTAGCAAAGTTGCTGCGGCAGCAATCGCCGTATCGGGCAGGATGCGGCCCGGCGCGATGTCTTCACGCTGCGCAACGCCATCACGAGCCAGCCACAGCGCTCGAACCACAGCAAGTGCGCGCGGCTTTCGAATCTTATGAATCCCAGATGTTCGCCGCCACGGATCATCGCCTCTATCGCGCGGGGTAAATGACAACAACGCCTCAAACTCCTGCAGGGCCCAAGTCAGTTTGCCGGCCCGCTCGAGTTCGGTATACATGACATTGCGCAGCTCGACTAGTAACTCCACGTCTAGAGCCGCATAGAGCAACTGCGCAGGGGTAAGTGGTCGAAGTGACCAGTCCGCAGCGCCGTGCCCTTTCTCTAGGTGTTCACCGAGCTCACTGGAAACCAAGTGCCCGAGGCTTACGCGCTCACGCCCGAGGAGTCGACCGGCAAGTTCGGTGTCAAAAAGTCGCGATGGGTGCAGGCCGATCTCGGCTAGGCAAGCGAGGTCTTGGGTGGCCGCGTGCAAGATCCATTCGGCCCCCTTAGTTGCCTCTTGGATGATCGAAAGATCCGGTACCGAGATCGGATCGATTAGCGCGGTGCCAGCGCCTTCGCGGCGCAGTTGCACGAGATAAGCCCGCTGGCTGTATTTGAAACCGGATGCTCGTTCAGCATCCAAGGCCAGTGGACCGGTTGCCGCCCGCAGTCGTTCGGCGTATTCCCCAAGCGCAGCCGCGGTGGTTATGACATCAGGCACGGGCTCGCGTGGAGTGAACGGGCTAGGGGCTACCTCCTGCGTGCTCAGGTCTTCGGGGCCAGGCATTGTCACTGTCAGCCGCGGTTACGTCGGCGCGGTGCACTTACCTGAGCTATTCCAGGTGGCATCGGCATCAGGCCAGCGGCGTGTGCGAGTAGTTCGAGCCAAGCGCTGACATGACGGTCCATGACCAACTCGACGGGTGACCCGTCGGTTGCCACCGGGGTCCAGGAGGCGCGAATCTCGACGAAGCCGTCGGTTGGGCGGTCAGCCATTGACCCAAACGACTGCCCAGAACTGCAGGTCACGGTGCCACCGGCTTGGGTGCACTCAGCGCCGGTACCGGCGAGTGACTCCACCAGCCAACTCCAGCCCACCTCGTGCAGCAGCGGATCACCAATCAGATCGGCTTCCAAGGCGGCGCGCACGAACACGACCGCCCGAAAGGTGCCAGCCCACTCCTCTACGCCATCGGGATCGTGCAGGAGAACAAAACGCCCGGAGGCGGGGTCGGTGTCCGGATCGACGCTCTCAGCGGTTAGCGCCAAGGCGCTCGGGGCGAGGCGGGCTGGCGCTGGCGCTTCATCTAGGGCGAACTCCGGGCGGACAACCACCGATCGCACCCGGACCAGTGCTTCGGCGAAGGCGTCTGCGGTCGCAGGTACGGATCTCACCTTCGCAGATTAGGCCCCGCCCTAGGTGGTGGCCGGC
>CAJBZP010000058.1 GCA_903960135.1 uncultured Actinomycetes bacterium
CTGTGACCAGCGAATCTTGCGCACGGACGCCCCTGCCATTGGGAAAACCATCCATGGGAGTACCTGCCGTCCTGGCACTGATCTCATCGGCCGCAATTGGCCGAACTTAATGATTTTCTAGACCGGAATAATGTGGTCCACTTCACGGGCATGGTGCAGGCCCGCATGCACACCCCGCCTCTTCAGGCTGATAACGAAGGCCAGCACCCGGGCCACGGCCGTGAAGAGCTCAGGGGGGATCTCGGTGCCCACCTCGCAACTTCGGTACAAGGTCCGCGCCAAGGGGATGTCTTCAACTAGGGGCACCCGGTTCTCGGTCGCGATCTCGCGGATTCGGGCGGCAATTACCCCAGCTCCCTTGGCCACCACCCGGGGGGCACCTAGGTGCTTGGTGTACTTGATCGCCACAGCTACGTGCGTCGGGTTGACTAAGACAGCGTCGGCGAACGCCACATCGGCCATCATCCGATTTCGGGAGGCGTCCAATGCTCGCCGCCGGATGATGGCTCGGAGCAGGGGATCGCCTTCTGACTGCCGGAATTCCTCCTTCACCTCCTGCGTGGACATCATCAACTGCTTGCGTACCCTCTGGCGGCTAATGAAGTAGTCGGCGATCGCGATCAGCAGACCGGTGGCGATGACAATCTGGACCAGCCGGATGCCCTCGGCCGCGGTGGTTGACGCGAGTATCGACAACGGCAGCAAGCCCGAACCGAAGATTATTTCCACGGTGCGGCTGATGACGAGCCACAGCACCAAGGCGATCGCGGAGGTCTTGAGGATCTGCTTGGCCAGCTCCCACAGGCCTCGGGTCCCAAATATCCGCTTCGCACCCTGCTGTGGACTGATGTTTCGGCCCTTGGGCGTAATCCGGGAAAGGTACGGGCGTGCACCCCCTTGAATCCAGCCCGAGATCTGGGTGACAACAAGGATTACTAGAAAAAAGGGGACTACGAGTAATGACATGGTTACTACCGCAGGCAGTGCAATATCACCTAGTAACTGAGGGGATGGCTGTCGGGCAATTTCCGGGATCGTCTTGAGCAGCGCCTCAAGTTGAACAGTTAACTGCTCAACCATGAAAGGCAGGACGAAGGTCAGTGCAAGGAGGCCGGTCCAGGCGGCAACATCGGCGGATCGTGCTACCTGGCCCTGCTTGATTCCGTCCTTGAGTTTCTTCGCGGTCGGTTGTTCGGTTTTGGTGGATGAGTCAGCCATGTCACCTACCCACGATTCCTCGCATTGCGTCGACGGAAGAGTCCGTCAAGCCCGCAATAACCGGGGTGAGCTGTGGGAGAGCAATACCTACCAAGAGCAAGGTGAGGCCGATCTTGACGGGAAAGCTCAGCACGAAGATATTGATGGTCGGAGCCACCCGGGTGAGCAACCCCAGGCCGATATCGGCCAAGAGCAGCACGGCGACGATTGGTCCGGCAATCTGCAAGACGGCGACGAAGAACACACTGAGTGCCTCCGTCAATGTCGATGCGGTAGCGGCGGTGCTAAGCCCGTTGCCGATCGGGAGCACCTCGAAAGTCTTGGCAAATCCAGCGAAGAGAATGAGGTACGCGCCGGAAACCAAGATGAGGACACCTGCGATTAGTTGATACGCCTTGCTGATCACCGCAGACTGCTGCTGCATCATCGGGTCGTAGGCAGCGGCCAGTGAGAATCCACTCGCTACGTCAATGAGCGCGCCGGCGGATTGCACGGCAGAGAGCAGGATTAGGCAAACCAACCCAAGGGCGACGCCTATCACGATCTGCAGGGCGAATTGGAGCAGCAGGTCGACCGGTTCCAGGGAAATTCCACCGGAGACCGCGATGGCAGCGGGGGTCATCGGAACAGCGAAAGCCAACCCGGCCATGACACGCACGAGCGGGGGCAGGAAGCCCCCACCGAACGGCGGGGTCAGCCAAACCCAGGCGCCGACTCGGGCAAAGACCAGCAGGAAGCCCATAATCTGCTCGGTGGTGATTCCAAGCTCAAACACTTGGAGTCCTCACCCGAGCAGATCCGGGAGCATGTCGAATACGTTGCTGGTAAACGACAGCAGTGTCTGCACCATCCAACTTGCCGCGATCACCAGAGCGATTCCGACGGCGATGATTTTTGGCACAAAGGACAGGGTCTGGTCTTGCAAACTGGTGAGGCCCTGAAATAGTGACACGGCTAATCCAACAATCAATGCGGTGAGAAGGATCGGTGCCGCGAGTAAAGCCGCGGTCCACATCAGTTGGGTACTTAGTTCAACGACATTGGCTTCAGACATCTGCGCACCTACCCGTAACTGCCGACGAGCGCCGTGACGATCAATGTCCAGCCATCAACGAGGACGAAGAGCAAGAGCTTGAAGGGGAGCGAGACTAAAACAGGCGGGAGCATGATCATGCCGACCGACATCAGCCCCGAACTCACGACCATGTCGATGATGAGGAACGGCAAAAAGATCACGAAACCGATGATGAATGCCGCCCGCAATTCCGAAAGGATGAAGGCCGGGACCAAGGTGGTAAGCGAGACATCACTCGGTGTTGCCGGCGGTGGCTCTTGCGATACCTGCACCATTAAAGCCAGTTCTTCCGGGCGGGTATTTGCGAGCATGAAAGTCTCGAGGGGGATTCTGCCGATATCGAAAGCCTGACCGAAGGTGATAGAACCGTCCAAATAGGGCTGGAGTGCATCGGTATTCACCACCCCCAGCACTGGCGACATCACGAAAAAACTCAGGAAGATCGCCAACCCAGCAAGTACCTGATTCGGCGGGATTCCTTGAAGTCCTAGCGCATTGCGGGTAAGTGACAGCACCACGATGATCTTGGTGAAACTCGTAGTTAATAGGAGCAGCGCAGGCGCAACAGCCAAAACGGTAAGAGTGAGCAGCAGCACGATTGCGCTGGTTGGCCCTTCGCCACTGCTCAGGTCGGGCAACTCGATCGAGACAGCCTGGGCCGGTGTCGCGAGTGAAACACCGATAACCGCCGTGGTGAGTGCTACGGCAACCACAGTGCGGCCAACACGCAGCCACCGCCTCATGAGCGAACTGACTTCTCGCGCAAGGCCTCGGTCAGTTGACGCCAAGTTGTTGGCGAAAGAACGGAGCCGGCCAGGCGGCCCTCACCCTTGGGGCGGTGCAGCGAGGCTACTGCTTCGCGGTCTGGCAGATCTGGGTGCTGGAGATCTGGGTATTGGAGATCTGGGTATTGGAGATCTGGATACTGGCGCTCTAAATACTGGAGATCTGGGTCCAGCAGTGAGTCCAAGTGGACCGGCCTTCTATCTTCCTTGACTTCGTCAATATCGGCCGTAGTTTCAATGACACTAAGTAGCGTGATGTTGTTATCCGTTGCACCGATCATCATGGTCTTGCCGCCCACCTCCACAAGGAGCAGGCTGCCCTTCTTACTGATCGGCACCTTTGAAACCAATTGGATCGATCCGGCGCCCTTTGGGCTCACGCGCTTCTTGACTCGCGCCAGGCCCCAGATAAGTGCAATTACTACGGCCAGGGAGACGACGAATCTCAGAATCAGCCAGACGGTATCCATGGGTCAGTTCAGATATCTCGGGTCAGTCCGCTGCTACGACTGAGGTCACACGAAATCCGAATTGGTCATCAACGACGACTATTTCGCCATGCGCGAGCAAGGTGCCGTTGATGTACATGTCTAGAGGCGTGCCGACCTCGCGATCGAGTTCGACAATTTGACCCGGCTGCAGTTGTAGGAGCTTGCCGATGGGCAAGAGAGTGCGGCCCACCTCGATGGTTACTTCCATCTGGACACTAGCTAGTGCGTCAATCTGCTTTGGAATGTTCAGCATCGAAGCCACGGCAACGGGAGCGGCTTGCGGAGCCGGTGCAGCAGCGGGGGCCGGTGTTGCAGCCGGTGCCGCTGGCGCAGCCTGCGGCGGCGCTTCCGGAGCCGCAGCCGGCGCAGCTTGCTGCGCAGCTTCGGCAGCTGGGTCCGGCGCCATCACTGGCTCTTCGGCAGCCGCTGGCTCCGCGAGAAACAGGAGCACCGCGCCCACAGCGGCGCCGTCGACAAGCAACGGCACGTTTATGTCAGCGTCGATCGTGGGTGCGCCCGATGCGGGTGCGGGTGGGCCGATCACCGAATCAAGAACCTGCGACATCGCGTCGATCGCTTCATCGAGCGCATCAACCAAGCCTTCGGAGGTGGTGATGTCGGGGCTGGCACCATCGAGCAGGGCGATCATCAAGCTGCCGTTGATCGAACCTTCAACGGCTACCACGGCCATGGCGGTGGCGGCTGTGATGTCGATATCTAGTGCGGTGGTCGACGGCTCACCCGAGGTGACTACCGATGTTACCGACAGCGCATCACACAGTGCAGACATCGACATCCGCATCTGCTCAATCATGAGAGCCTGCTGACGCGCATCTTGGTTAACGCTCATTCTTACTCCTCGCCGGATTAAACAACTCGAAATGCTGCTTGCGTACCCTCACCACCCGGCAGTGCGTGCGCGAACACGACGCCGGAACTTGTGACCTCCCATGGTGCGTCCTTGGGATGGCCGAGGCGGAACACATCGCCCGCCGCGAGGGAGGTGAACTCTGACAATCGCCCTTGGGTCGGGCGCAGACGCACGGATACCAAAACGGGCGCCAGCCGAACGCGCTCTTCCACCGAGGCTCTGAAGACGGCCTGGTCCGTGCTACGTCGCTCCGCTCGTCGTGCGGCAAGGGCCGCATCGAGTGAGGGAAGAATTTGTCCGAGCGGCAGGGCTAGCGCCGTGCGAAATTCACGTTCCTTTATCTCCAACCGAAATGTCGCTACCAGCATCTGATCATTTGATGAGGCAGCGTGCGCAAGTTCGGGTGAGGAGAACTGGCCGCTGAGGCTCGGGTCCCAGTTGGTGATCCCCTCGAAGCTGTAGCGAAGTGCGCCCACCAGGTTCCCGCCGAGGTCCCCGACCAAGGCCTCTTCGATATCGGTCAAGCCACGTGCTGGTTGCTCATCATCGCCGGGCCCACCCAGCGGCAGGTCGACCGCAAGCATGGCAAAGTCGAGGGGTAGGTGAATGATGCCGGACGCGTTAAGTGGGCTCAACGACGCGACCAAGATGACGGTCTCCTCCGGCAGCGAATTTATGAATGCGCCGTAGGTGACCTGCTGCAGGGAATCGAGGTCATGGGCACAAGCGGTCCGCAGTTTGGAGGTGATCATGCCCCCGGTTGCGTCAGCAAACGTCTCAAGGACCTGCTCCAAAATCCGCTGGTGATCACGCGTGAACTTGGATGGATTGCGAAAGTCGTACAACTCGGTGACCGATCCACCGCCTGACGCCAAAGATTCACTGCCAGCATTTGTAGCCACGTGAGACTTATCGTCGGCTGTTCGGAAGAACTTAGCCTTTCAGCTGAAGAGTTACGGGTCGGATCCATCCGGCCCTCGAGCCCTGCATGCCAGCAGCCCGATCATGAAGGGTCGCGTCTCATCCGTGGCGACCCGCTGGGAGCTACTGCATCACGAACTCCGTGAAGTAGATATCCGAAACCTCGGACCCATAACTCTCGGTAATCCGGGTGAGCAACTCCTCCTTGAGTCGGCTTCGGCCATCCCCATCAGATAGTTCTAGGATGTCTTGACCACTAAATACCTCAATGGCCGCATCCAGGGCCTTCGAGCCATCAAGTTCAGGGTCCTTGCCCATAAGTGACGTCTGCAGTGCGATCCCCAGTTTCAAGAAGCGTTCATCCTTCAGGTTGATGAAGAGGGGATCAAGCTTTATTACGGCCCCAACGACAACCGGTGCCTCAACGGCGGCGGCAGCCGGTGCGGGGGCCGCGGAGCCGCGGCCGAGGAACATGTAGGCGGCGCCGGCAACTAGCAGTACCGCGAGCAGGATAACCACCAATTTAAGGGGAGACTTCTTCTTCTCCCCGTCCTTAGCTTCCGATTTCTTAGCAGCCATCACATTCCTCCGTGTAGTCAATCGGTTGCCCAGCGGTGATCTTGAGCGAACTTGGTGCATTTCTCATGACTGATCTCCTTGGCCTTCGGAAATCTCGCTCTCGGCCCGGGCACCGGCCAGTAGGGCCCGCTGCTCACTTGTCAAAGTGCTAGCAAGCACGATCGCCACCCGCCTATTTAGACGCAGGTGGTCCGGGTTGGTCTCCGGCACCAAAGGTGAGGTCTCGCCGTAACCCGCGACGTGCATTCTGTCGATGGGAATCCCCTCGCCGTTGAGGAACCGGGCCACCGCACCGGCCCGGGCGCTGGAGAGCTCCCACTCACTCGGGAACAAGGTCGGCCGCACATTGGCGGTATTGGTGTGACCTTCGATGATCAACTGGCTGCCGGCGTCCTTGAGGGCTGGCAGCAACTCCCTGATGGCCTTTTCCCCGGCGGATTGGAGGGTGGCACTTTGCGGCCCGAAGATCACGTCGTCGGTAATAAGCGTCACTACCAACCCTCGCTCCTCGCGGCTTAGCACCACCTTTCCGGAGAGCCCGGCCGAGCTCACGGCGCTAGCCAGGGCTAATTCGGCCTTGCTCAGGGTGGCCTGATCGGCCGCTTCGGCAGCAACCGCGGACTGTACAGCGAGATTAGCCTTCGCATCTTCTACCGTACCCGGCGTTGACATCTGGCTCGAGACCTGCTCGCGGAGCGTCGGCATGATGTTTGGGATGACCACCGCTGGAGTGTCAACTACGGGGGCCTCGCTCAACGTCACATTGTCACCGGCCTTGGGCAAAATGCTGTCATTGCCGTCCGAGATGTTAACGACCTCGCCGAAAGCAACTGCAAGTGAAGCTGAAACTTCGTCGTACTTCTTCTCATTAACCTGGCTGATTGCGTAAAGCAGGACGAAAAGGGCGAACAGCAACGTGACCATGTCGGCATAGGAGATGAGCCACCGTTCGTGGTTCTCCGCCTCGTGTTCTACGTGCCGACGATTCGCCAAGGTCAGGAAGCTTTCTCAAGATCACGCAATACGTCGGCGGGTAGGAGAGCGCGAAGCCTGCGCTCAACCATGCGTGGATTTGCACCTGCCTGAATGGACAAAATGCCCTCAATGATGACTTCACCCTGGGTCGTGCGTAGTTCGTTCAAAAGTCGCATCTTGGCGCCAATTGGCAGCCAGAAGACGTTGGCCGAGAGCACGCCCCACATGGCGGCAACGAAGGCCGCTGCGATAGCGCCACCGAGTTCGTCAGGATTCGAAAGGTTTCCAAGGACGGTGACGAGACCGAGGATGGTGCCGATAATCCCGATAGTCGGTGCGTAGCCGCCCATGTCCACGAAGAGCTTTGCGTGCCGGCCCCCGTTAACACTCTCACTGTGCAGTTCGGCCTCGAGTATGCGCGCTAGATCGGTTGGGTCGGTGCCGTCGATGGCGAGTTCCAGCCCGCGCCGCAGCAGCGGATCCTCAATTTCGGTTACGGTTGCCTCAAGGGACAGCAGGCCGTCGCGGCGGGCAATGTTGGCGCAGTTGACGAGGGTTTCCAGTAGTCCGTCGTACTTCGGTGTTGCGGACAACAGCGATTTCACCCCGGCCTTGATGGATGCAATCCAGAGCTTCGCTGACATTCCTGCGGCACCGCACGCGAAAGTGCCGCCGAAGACCAGAATCAGGGGTGCCAGAAGTAAAATCGAGGTCGGCGATCCGCCTTCGAGTACTAGCACCACCATCACGGTGATAAAGGCGAAAAGTACTGCAATTAAGGTAATGGGATCCATGGTTAGCGCCGCGGATTCAGCGGCACCACGTTCGGCCCTTGCTTACCGGCCGGCGTCTCAACCGCGGTGGCGACCTCTTGAGCCAGCGCCAAGATCGACGCGCGGTCCATTCGGATCGCCTCGATGACGTCGGTGAGGCTTTCGGTGACCATCAGGTGCTTACCGTCCACGAGGGTCAGCACGGTGTCCGGGGACTCCTCGGCCCGCTCAATGAGATCCGGGTTCAATGCAAACTGCTCGCCATTGAGCCTCGTGAGCATAATCAAGGTGACCGTCCTTCCGTCGCATCCTTTTAATAGGCAATAAAGACAATCGTCAGCTAGGGCGTGGACCTGAGGATTGTCAGGCAAAGATTGCGCATGCGAGCGCCTGGGCATTGGGAAAAGCCACAAAAGCCGCAAATACGTTCTAAACCGGCATTTCGCTACGAATGGGGAGAGTAGGGGTCGCCCGTTCGCGCCCCCTACTCCAAACCCGGTTAGCGCTTAATGCTCATGAGCTCCTGCAGCATTTCGTCAGCGGCGGTCATGGTCCGCGAGTTCGCGGCAAACCCCCGTTGGGCCACGATCAAGTTGGTGAACTCAGAGGCGAGGTCGACATTCGACATTTCTAGGGTCCCGCCCTGGATCGACCCGCGCCCACCAACGGTCGCAGCCCCGATCAGTGCCACGCCGGAGTTGACCGTGGTCCGGTAACTGGTGTCGCCGACCTTCTCCAAGCCATCGGCGTTATTGAAGGTGGCAATGGCCAACTGCGCTAACGCTTGCTTTTCACCATTGCTGTAGATGCCGATTAGTTGGCCATCGCTGGTCGTGGTGAAGGTGGTGAGCGCACCGACGCCGGCACCATTTTGATCGGTGATCCCAAATGAACTGGGCGCCGAGTACTGGGTGAGGCCACCAATTGCCACGGCGAAGTTCGCCACCGGGACAGCGGTGACCACGGGCGGGCCAACAGCAGCAGCGACGGCGGGCCTATTGACAACCGCGAGTGGGGTCGCCGTGGTTAGCTCTCCCAATCCATTGAAGGCCACCGCGACCGCAGCTCCGGCAACACCGCCCTCACCCGTCAATTTCACTGTCCAAGCGCCGGCACCGGTTTTGGTGAAGGTTGCCGAGGTGGTGCTCTCGGCTCCCAGCACGTCATAAGTGGTGATCGAGCTGACCACCGTGGCACCCACCGCGGCATCTGCTGACAAGTTGCCCGCCATGGTCATCTCGCTACTGGCTACCGCAGGTAGCAGTTGAGCCACCGGCAAGGTGACATCTTCGGGTGCCGCGTTGGGGTTAACGGTGCCGACGGCATCGGCCATGTAGCCCTGCACGATGCTGCCGTCCGGTGAGACCAATTTGCCGTTGGCGTCCAAAGTGAAGGAACCGGCCCGGGTGAAAAGGTTCTCCACCCCGTTATTGGTGGTGAAGAAGCCGGTGCCTTGGATTGCGAAGTCGGTCGAGACACCAGTTAGCTGGGAGGATCCTTGACCGAAGTTCGTCGATACGCCGGCAAGTTGGACACCGAGTCCAATCTGAACGCCGTTCACGCCGCCTCGGGCGCCGGTCCCGGCGGCCGCAGCTACCGGTGCGCCCGGTGACTTGACCGCTTGGGAGAGCACCGACTCGAAGACCGCTGTCTGGGCCTTGTACCCCGACGAGTTGACGTTCGCGATGTTGTTGCCGGTGACGTCCATCATTTGCTGGTGGGCGCGCAGCCCGGTGATTCCTGAGAATAGCGAGCGAAGCATTTCTACCTCCGTTTGGTGTTTAGCAGAGCCTGGTGGCCCAGCTGCTTCCTGCTTAACGCCATCCGTGGCCAAAATTACATCGGTGTCTCAGTCCTTGGCGGCACCTGGTTTGTTGCCTAATCCTCAATTCCGCAGGGTGTCAGCTCCGATTGGTTCAGTAGCGCCGATGACATCAGTTGTAGTTCCGCCAGTGGTCGACGCAAGTGAGTTCACCCCCAGCTCCCGAAGCACCTTTGCCAGCTCCGGCGCCAAGTTGGCCGACAGTGACGGGCCGAGATTAGTTAAGGCAGCGGTGAGCTGCGCGTTTTCAGGGCTCCCTATCACCCCCGTGACCGCGGTCAGGTTGACCGATTTACCGTCAATCGTCAAGGTCTGACCGTCGTCGTTGAACTTGGTCGACTCGACGAGTCCTTGTTCGCTCGCCCCCGAAGCAGTAAGAAAGGTCACCAGCTTGCCCACTAGCTGCGCTGCCTGAGTCTCTTGCTGACTCAACGCCGTCTTATCACCTTGAGTAACCATCGTGGTCAGTTTCTCCACCATGGTGAACTGGGCGGTTTGGGCTAGGAACTCAGCACCATCGGCCGGGTTCAGTGGGTCTTGGTACTTAAGCTGCGCCACCAGTAATTTCAAGAATGCATCGCGCCCGAGTTCACCGGCCGGTTCGGCAGCCTTCGCCGTTTTTACTGCCCCTAGCGCGTTCATGGTGTTCGTGCTCGAGGTGATCGGGGTCGAGGTGATCGGGGTCGTGGTCACTTGATTATCCGCCTTTCATTCCGGTTGCCTTGTGGTCGGGACTTAGACTCGAACATCAACAAGGCCTCCTTCGGACCGATAAGCATCCGTCGTTACTTCCAGATCAGCCCCGGTTGGCCGACCGATTCGATTTTCGGCAGGTGCTTCGGTTTTGTCGGCGTCCAGTGGCCGGCCACTGGCAGCCTCGCTCTGGTCACCGAACGAGGCCGACCCTTGGTCAACTTGACTATCGACGAGGTCTAGGCCTGACCGCAGCAGGTCTTGGCGCAGATCCGGCATTGCCTCTCGCAGTGCTTGGACGGCAATATCGCTGGCACCGAACGCGTGGATCGACACGTTGCCGCCGTTGACCTGGATGCGCACCGAAACTTGACCTAGCTCCTCCGGGTTCAAGCGGATCGTGGTCTCGTAGGTGCCGTCGGCCATGCCGCGAAAGGCGCTCAGGTGCGCTGACATCTGCGTCGACACCGGAATAGGTGTCGCTAACTTGGGCTCGACCACGTTGGCCGGCGCACTTGATTCGAACGCGACCGGGGTCGGGGCAGAAGTTGCCACGGGGATGGTGCTGCTGGTTATCACCCTCGGGTCAATGCTTTGGGCGGCGTCCGCCCCCTGCGTGCGGGCGGTACTGCTGGTCTCGAACTGAACCAATTGGTCGGATTGGCGATCTAGGTCACCGACAACTGCGGGTTCCTCTCGCTCACCAGCGCTGCTACTACTGGGATCTGGTGTTTGCTGCGAGCCACCGCCTTGGTTGGCAACCGCTTGGACCGTCGGCCCGTCGGCGCTCGACGGTGCATCAGCCGAAGTGCCGACAGGTGCGGCCTCGCCGGTTGCTGGAGTTCGAGTCGTTGCTGGCGGTGGTTGCGATGCGGATTCGGCCGGGGTTGCGCTCGACGGCGCCAGCTGCACTGTTGGGTCCGTTGCTGGCACCGCGGCTGGTGCCTCGGGGTTGACGGCAGGCACGGTTACCGGAGCCACGGCGACCGGAGTGACATTTACTGGAGTGACATTTACCGGAGCCACGGCGTCGGATGTCAAAGTGTCTGCATTGACTGCGACCGGTGCAACGGTTGCTGGTGCCACGGTTGCTGGTGCCACAGTTGCTGGTGCCACATTTGCTGGAGCCACGTTGCCAGAATCAACCTGCGGTGCGGGCACGGCGGCTGGCGCGTCGGCAGTGTCGGTCGGCAGGGCTTCGGTGTTCGAGATCGCTACCGGTAACGCTGCTGCCGGTGCAACTACAGCCGCCTTTTCATCGATCACCACTACCTGATCGGCCGGGGCGATTATCGGTGCCGCGATTACCACTATTGGGGTAGGTAACACAGGTTGCTGGTCGGGTGCGAGGTCAAGATCTAATTCAGTTGGTTCGACACTGACCAGGCCGACTTCGACAATTTCGAGAAGTTGATTGGGCTCTGCTTGCTCTGACTGTTGAGCCGCAACTTCATCGCCCAGAGACTCAATGCCCAGCGACTCATTGCCCAGAGACTCAATGCCCAGCGACTCATTGCCCAGAGACCCATTGCCCAGAGACCCATTGCCCAGAGAGTTCTCGACCGGTGCCGGCTGATCGGCCGGCCCCTGGGGTGGCTTGGTGCCGGGCTCAGCACTGTCTTCGCGCTCGCGTACCTGCTGCGTGCTCTTGCCCAACTCGATTGCGAACTGGTCTGCTGTGTCCGATGAACGAGCAGGACCGGTGAAGGCTGCTGCACCCGACGACGCGCTGGCCGTAATCGTGGCAACTGTGGTCATGAGTTATTCCCTTCAGGGGTGGTTTTCGGGTATCGACCGAGGATTCGACCTTGTGCGCGTTCATCGGCCTCTCGGCTCTCGGCCCTGTCATTCGCCGAATCGGCAATATCTTGTTCCCGGTCAACGAGGCGTTGGCCGATCTCCCGATCCTGATCGGCAGCCACCCAAGCGCGACGGGCATTGTCCGCACGTAGCCGGGCCAGTAGTAACGAGTCATTGATTTGTCGGATGCACGCTGCTGAACTCGATCTCCGCGCTGCGAGCATCTTCATGTCTTCCACTCGGCTTTTACCTTCGGCGAGGAGATGCGCCAAGTTGGATGTGGCCCCCTCGAGCTCACCGCTTAGTCCAACAACAATTAGACGCTCGGCGCCAAAGGCCGCAAGGGTCTGGCCCTCCTTGGCCTTGCGCACCTTTAACAGCACATCTAGATTGCGCTTCTTCACTGTGCACCCACCAATCCCAGGAGTTGCTGCTGCGAATCTTCCAGACTTGGTACCTCGTGAGTCGGCTGTCGCAGGAACGCATTAATGCGAGGCATTAAAGCGATTGCCCTATCCACGTCGGCATTGGAACCAGGCACATAGGCGCCGACTTCGACAAGGATCTTGGCCTCGCGGTAGGCAGCAAGAAGTCTCTTCAACACGGCGCCACTTGCCTGCAGATCACCGGTGGTTACGTGCGGCGCCACTCGCGAAACTGAGCCAAGCACATCAATTGCTGGGTAGTGATTCGCCGTCGCAAGTTCGCGGTCCAAGACGATGTGCCCATCAAGTATTGATCGGGCGCTATCAGCAACTGGATCCTGCAGGTCGTCGCCTTCGATAAGAACCGTATATACGCCGGTGATGGTGCCGACGCTGGATGCCCCAGCACGCTCAAGTAGCCGCGGCAACATGGCAAAGGCGGACGGCGGGTATGCGCGGGCTGCTGGAGGCTCACCTGCGGATAAGCCGACCTCGCGCTGGGCTGTCATCGTGCGTGTGATGCTGTCAATGAAGAGTAAAACATGCAGCCCGTTGTCGCGAAAATGCTCCGCAATCCTGGTAGCCGTCGATGCCGCCTGCAGTCGCACCATGGGCGGCATATCCGAGGTGGCAACCACCACCACCGACTTCGACAGGCCCTCAGGACCGAGATCGTTCTCAATGAACTCCAAAACCTCGCGGCCTCGCTCGCCGACCAATCCGACGACGACCACGTCCGCAGAGGTATTTCGAGCCATCATTGACATCAGGGTTGATTTGCCAACGCCGGACCCGGCAAAGATCCCGATGCGCTGACCTTGCCCGATTGGAATGAGTGTGTCGATGGCGCGCACCCCAACATGTAGTTGCTTGGTGATGCGCTGCCGCGACAACGGCGACGGTGCCTTATTCGTGGTGGTAACCATTGGCATTCTCGCCAACGGTCCTTTGCCGTCGATTGGGTTTCCCATGGCGTCAATCACTCGGCCTAGGAGTCCATCGCCGATCGGAACGAGAACCGGAGAGTTCGTGGCTCGAGCCCTAACCCCGGGTGCGACCCCGGACATCTCACCAAGTGGCATGCACGCCAAACGATCACCGGAGATCCCTACCACCTGAGCAAGAAGGCTTTGCCCGTGGATGTCGAGATCTAGTACGTCGCCAATCGCGGAACGCACACCTTGGAGCCAGATCGTTAGGCCATTCACACCGACAACTTCACCGCTGACGGGAAGGCGGATGGCGTGTTGACCCCGTTCTAGGGTTTGCTGGAGGTTCATGAGGCTAATGCCGCTCGAAGTCGCTCGACTCGGTGCCCGATCTGGGCGTCAACTCGAGTGCATTCACTGGTAACCACTACGTCGTGAACTGCAATCGCGGGATCCGCCACCAGATGCACCGGACGCTTAGTGGACTCCCCAAGATCTATGCCCAATGAGTTGATGAGGTCGAAATCTGCCGGGTTCAGCACGATCTGGATCTCGGAGCGTCCGGGAATCTCAGCGGCCGCAGCACTGATGGCGTTGACCACATGCATCTGATCTGTTGCCAACTCGGCGCCGAGCAGCTCCTCGACAAGTGCGACGACGACCTCGCCGAGATTGTGCCCCACCTCGGTGTACAACGGCACGACGGCCGTTTCTAAGGACGATGTTGCACTCGCCAAAATCTCAAGCGCACGTTCGAGTTGGCCCCGAAGGGCTGCCTGCTCGTCCACCAGGCGCGTGTGCTCCACGAGGAGTTCTGCACGCACCTCGGCTTCTAACTGCTCGCGGCCCTCGGTGTAGCCACTGTCGAATCCGCGCGTGCGAGCCTTTGACTCGGCCACAGATATCAGATCCGCCATCAGCTGGCGGTTGACGAGTTCGGCCTCGCCTAGATCCAGTTCCGGTAGAGATTCCGGCTCGAAATAACTAAGGACAGTGTCGAAGCGGGTCGCGGTCAGTAGCCGCGCCTCCGAGGATTCCACGCGCGAGGCCTTAAGCAATGAACTCATTGTCGCCACCTCCGATGCTGATTTCGATGTCGCCCTTTTCATCGAGGCGGCGAATGACCGCGACGATCTTGCCTTGGGCTTCCTCGACATTGCTCCGGCGCACGCGGCCCATCAACTCCAGCTCCTCCTCAAGCATGTCGGCGGCACGAGTTGAGAGGTTTGACAGCACCTTTTCGTGCACCTCTGTGCTCACCCCCTTCAAAGACATCGCGAGATCCTGGGGGCTTACCTCTCGAAGAACCAACTGAAGTGACCTGTTGTCTATGTTTGCGATGTCCTCGAACAGGAACAGGTTCGCGCGAATTGACTCTGCCAGTTTCGGGTCGCGCTCCTCAATGCTCTCCAGGAGGATCTTCTCGGTCTGACGATCAGTGCGCTGAATGATGCTGATCAGTGGGTCGAGGCCACCGATGTAGGAGGACTCTGTTGTCACAAGGACGTTCGACATCTTTCGCTTAAGGATCGACTCGACCAACCGGACCGAATCCGGGTTGACCCGCCCCATCAGGCCAATCCGACCGGCAACCGAGCCCTGGGTCTCATCTGGCATGGAGCAAAGAACTGAGGAAGCCAGATCCGAGGGCAAATACGCAAGGATCACCGCAATGGTCTGTGGGTGTTCGTCCTTTATGTAGGACAGCACCTGCGAGGAATCCATCTTGCGCATGAAGCTAAACGGGTCCTCGGCGATGGAGCTCACCAACACCTCAAACATCGCCTCCGCCTCGGCGGGTTCAAAGACTTGGTCCAGCAGGCTTCGAGCCACGTCGAGGCCACCGCTACCCGCCATTCGAGTAGAGGCCGCGTATTTAATGAACTCGCGGATGATTTCCAGCGCGAGCACCGGATCAACATCCTTAAGTCGCGCGACTTCGCCTGCCAGTGCCTGAATCTCTTCGGCGTTCATTTCGGCAAACACCGGTCGGGTTGCCGCTGGCCCCAACTGGGCCACGATCACGGCAGCCTTGTACCGGGGCGTGATCTCTTCAGCTCTAATGGTTGCCATGACTTGGGCCTAGGTCGATATCCAGGTGCGAAGCACCCGTGCAACTTGCTCTGGCTCTTCGGTGGCGAAATCCCGAAGTGAGTCGTACGTTGCAGAGCCGGGGCTCTTGATGTAGGTCGGAATGGCTTCTTCATCCAACGGGACTAAAGCACCATCAGCCCCCGCGATAGCGTCGGCTGATGCATATACCGGCTCACCGTTCTCATCCAGTCTCTCGATGAGAACCGATCCCCCAAACCCTCTGGCCTCCAACATCTCCAGATCAACCATGGTCCGGCGCTGACGGCGAAGTGAGAGCGCCCCGAGAATGATCACCGCCAACACAAGTAGGGCAATACCAACCTGGCGTCCGATGGTGAAGATTGCGCCGGACTGCTCCGCCGCGAGCGCAGCAGCAGCTGCCTCTTCAGCGGCATCGGCCACCGAGGTGTCAAATGCGACCTGTGATACCTGGATCGCGTCCCCGCGTTCGACGTCAAGGCCCACCGCATTTGCAACAAGTGCCTCAACCTCGGCGAAGGTAGCTGCTGGCACCGCAGCGTCAACAAGCACTGCCACTGTCAGTCGACGGATTGTGCCAGGAGCACCGACTCGCTCCGTGATCGTGCTATTAATCGGATTGGTCTGCGTGCCAGAGGTCTTCTCGTAATCGTTCTGAGCTTCGGTGGTAGAACCCTCGCCGATGACCGCTGGCGGCTCGCCTACCACGGGGCCATCGGTCGCGCTGGTGTCGGTTGCCGTATATGTCTCAGTGTTCGTCTGAACGGAGAGCGCGGGCAACTCGTCGGGGTAGGCATACTCCTGAGTCGTGGTGGAACGCTGGTCGAATTCAAGGTCGGCATTGACGCTGACATTGGAAACACCGGGTCCAAGAACTTTGTCCAGCATCAACTGGGCCGACGCCACGAGGCTGCTTTCAATCCGCGATGCCTGCTCGACCGATGCAGCACCCGATGCACCGCCACCGGAGAGCAGGACGCCGGAGGAGTCGGTAACCGCAACCTTGTCCGCAACCAGCCCGGGCACGCTCGATGACACGAGGTTGGCAACCGCCTGCACCTGCTCACCGGTGAGCATCTGTCCCCCACCCATCACGACAAGAACCGAAGCCGTTGGCTTATCGGATGCTTGGGTGAAGACGGACTCAGCCGGAATGGCGAGGTGCACCGTTGCCGATCGCACCCCGTCGATACCTTCAATCGTTGACGAAAGTTCGCCCTCAAGGGCCCGCTGGAAGGTGACGTTCTGCATGAACTCGGTCGTGGTCATGCCCTGCTGATCAAGTAGTGAGTAGCCGCTGTTCGCGTCGGCCGGCAGTCCGGCCGCACTCATTGCCAGTCGTGCCGGGGAGACGTCGTCTGGTGCAACGAGAATTTGGGTGCCGGCCAGACTCATTTCGAATGCGGTGCCCCTGGCTTCGAGTTCCTGGGAGATCGCAACGGCGTCCTCGCTGGACAGGTTCGAGTAAAGCGGTGTCATCGGGGAAGCCGTGACTCTTAAGAGGAGGACTGCGGCTGCGATCAGGGCCAAGATGCCGATGACGATCGCGGTGATCTGACCGGGGGTGAACTGGCGCAGCGCAGCTAAGGTCTTGCGGCCGTAGAGCGTCAGAGTTTCGATCACAGTGGCATCCTCATAATCTCATTGAATGCCTCAAGGGCCTTGTTGCGCACAGCCACCGCCGTCTGCGTAGCGATTGAGGCCTCTTGCGCTGCCATCAAGTACTCGTGCGGGTTCTTCAACTCGCCGGTTGCGACCTTAGTCGCGAGCGCATCTGAGTTTTGCTGGAATGCCCCAAGTTTGTCCATGGCATCAGCAAGGCTCGAGCCGAAATCCATGCCGGTGCCCGCACCCGCCGCGCCGCCGATCTCTGGGGTTTGTGACGGGCTGATACTGGGACTTGGCGGCAGTGGTGGCAGTGGTGGCAACTGCGTGGAAAGCGAGACCCCGGGAATGCTGAATGCCATGACTACCTACCCAACGCAAGTGCGGCCTGGTAGGCCTCGGTCGCGCGCTGAATGACGGCTAGGTTTGCCTGGTAACCACGTTGCGCAATGATCATGTCCGCCATTTCAGTGGTGAGATCGATATCTGGTCGCCGCACATATCCGTCCTCATCGGCCAGCACGTGCTCCGGCTCGTAGGTGACCAAGCCTTCGGCTGAGTCGGATTGCACCATCTTGAAAGTGACCCCTGAACCCACGGTGCCACCGGTTCCGACCATGCTCGGTGCCGGTGATTCTGTTGATGTTGCGACTACGGACTGCCGGCGCACGGCACCTTCGCTCATAGAGCGAACCGTGCTCAGGTTGGCTACGTTGTAAGCGATCGCATCCAGCGAGGTCTTGTAGAACTCGACACCGGAGTTCGAAATATTGAATATCGAGAGCATGATCAGCTCCCACCAAGCACGTAGCGGACCGCGTTAAAGCGTCCCTCGGCGGCACGCAGTGCCAGTTCCAGCCGCAGGTTTGTCTCGGTGCCGAGAAGGGTTTGCTCCTCGAGGCTGACATTGTTGCCATCTTGCTTGCGCGGAGCCGATGAGGCCACTGTGCTCATGAAACTCTGGGTTGTTGCCGTACCCGCAATGCCGGGCATGTCGAGCGCTGACTTAAGTGCGCCCTCAAAATCTACGTTGGTCGCGGTGTAATTGGCGGTTGACATATTGGCGACGTTATTTGCTATCGCCTCTTGCCGCATCATTAAGCCATCGAGGGCTATGCGTACCGCCGGATTGACTAAGCCAAGATCCACGTCGAACCCCGTTCACCATTTAAGGTTTTCGGGCCAAATCCATGGCGCATGCGACGAGCATCCTGCTCAGGGGAAGAATCGGCAACGCATCTTGGCACCTGAGAGGTTTTTTCAAATCTTTCGGCTCAATGAAGTCAACCGGCCAGGCGCCGGATACCAACTAGTTTCTCCACGCTCACTTCACTAATTCGGGTATCGCTGGTCGGGTTGGCGGCTTCCACCATGCGGCCATCGCCCAGATAAAGGCCAACGTGGTTGACTTTGAGAGCCGAAGGGTCACGACTGTGACCAGATGGCTCGTGGAAAAAGACCAGGTCACCCGCACGCGCTTCACTAAGTGAAGCCACCGGCTCGCCAACCTTGATCTGCTCCCAGGAAACCGGTGGTATCGAGAGGCCATTTTGCTCGGCAATCCACTGGGTAAAAGCCGCGCAGTCCCAGCCGGAGTCAGGTGTGTTGCCGCCAGCCACGTATGGCACTCCGACGAAGTTGACCCCGTACTCCGCCATGCGCCTACCGAGGTCGGGATCTGCGGACATCAGGCCGGTTCCGGCGGGTTTAGGAAGTTGCCCGGTCATGTTGGCAAGGGTGGCCTCGAAGTCGGTGGCGCTGGTTGCCGGGAACTGGGAACCGGCGGTAAGGGAGCCGGGAGTTAGGGGGGCAAGTGGCGCCGCGGGCGCAAAGTTGGTCCGAAGCTGTGGTAATTCCAGCCGAGCCCGGATTTCTCCGACTCGAGCCAGCACTTCGTTGACGCTCACGTTTGCTCCCGCACCTAACGCGCGAAAAATCGCGCTATGGTGAAGTGCCATCGGTTTGCATGAGCTGATACTTAGAGATTCCGGGCTACTTTTTTAGGTTACCGCCTCGGCGCGATTGCCTCGACCCCGTCAACCTTTGAGAAATAGGCGGAATTGGCGAGGATCGCCGGTACTCCATCGCGCAGCGAGAGGGCGAAGGACTTACTGGGGACCGACTCCTTGTTCATCAGCCTCTCGAATATCTCTTCGAGGCGCACTGCTTCCTTCCACAGGGAGTAGGTCTGGAACCAGGGCAAGTCCGAGGTGTCTAGTTGGGTGGCGATCCGGTAAACATTTGTTAGTTCGTTCCGGGTGAGAAAGCCGTCTTCCTCCCGAGTCACCGGGGCCGCATCCAAGGGTGTCGAGGGCAGATCCCGGGCGGCGTAGGTGGCGGTGAAGAAGCCCAAATCCATCAGGGGGTCACACGCGGTGGCTCGCTCCCAACCGAAAACCCCAGAAATTGTCGCCGGTGCCTTGGGCAAAAAAAGCAGGTTCTGCATGCTGTAGCGGCCGTGGGCCACGACCGAAGGCCGGGGTTCTGGAGCATTTTCCAGCAGGTACTCCCCGAGGATCTCGAATCCAGGCAGGCGGCGCATCTTTAGATTGCGGGCTAGGCGCTTGGACTCTAGGACAAGTTTGCGCAGGTCAGCCCCGCCATGGTCAAGCCCCGGCACCTCACCGGGGGTGAGCTCAACTTGGATTCGAGCCAGATCGTCGATGGCCCGACGCGACATCCCGACTTTCTCCTCGACGTTGTTGAGGTTTTCCGGGATCTCCGTGACAACACGCTCCCCCGTCAGGAAGGCGCACAAGTAGAAAGCGGCGCCGATGACACTGGTGTCTTTGCATACGTGCAAAACCTCCGGCGAGTGCAGGTGGTGGCTTCTAAGCACTTCCAGTAGCGAGATCTCGGTATCTAGACTCATGACATCGCTGGCCTGACGACCTTCTAGCCGGCGCTTAAGGACGAAACGGACATTCTCATCGCGTTCGAGGAGGAAGGTTCCCGAGGAGCCCTGGGTCCCGAGGCGACCCCAGAGCAATTGACCGGTGCCGAAGCCATTCTCGTCTAAATACAGTTGCAGGGTTTCCAAGATCAACAACGGCGCCGGCTTCTTGCGTTCGGCCAGTAGTTCTGCTTTCTCAACCGAGGCGACAACACTCACGCCGTCAGGCACCGGCGTCAAAGTGATCATGTGGTCCCCACTTCCCTTCCGGATCCGAACACTACTGCTGTTGTTACGCACGTATCGGCAGCAGACCGCTCAAGTTTCGGCTTTCGCCAAAAATCTTAGGTAGATTGAGATCTGAGCTTCAGGAGAGAAATGGCGCGAATCCCTCGCATCGGCAAGGGCTGGGATCCAGTCACGAAGGTCTTCGTTACTTTTGCCTTCGTAGGTAGTTTCGTGTACTTGGCCTGCATGGCGAACGACACGGTGAACACTTGGGTCCAGGACGCAACCGGCATCAACATCCAAGGGCCGTGATTCCCCGGTATTTTCGCGACACCGCGAAACGACCCATTTCACTTGGTATTAAAGCAATTTCACCTGTGATTTAGGTCCTATGGAAATCCAGCCGCCAGGCCGCTACTATGAGGCCATGGAGATCTGGATAATCGCGCTAATTTTCATCATCGCGGCATTCGGTATTCTCGCAATGCTCGGGTATGTGAAGAACGAAACCGATCGGCTGCAGTTGAAGCACTTTCTCGCTACCGCCGAATTCAAGCGCGAGATCGACGAGCTTGAGAAAGCACATGCCGCCAGAGTCGAGAGTGACCGCCTGGTAATCGGCGAACTGACCTCCAAAGTCGACCAACTTGAATCCGACAACAGCAAGTTGCAGTCGACCGTCGATAAGCTCCGACTAGATCTAGCCACCGAGGCAGAGAGCACTACTCTTATCGCTTCCTAGTTCCGGGCTGCATCTCCAAATGAATTCCAAGATCTCCTCAAGTATTTCGCGGGCTTGCTCATGCGCGGAACCCGGGCGCACTTCATAGTCCAAAGACTGCGCAAGCCCCAGCAGGCGGCATTTTGCCAGCAGCACCACCTGGCAGTTTTCGCGGGCAATGATCTCGATCAGGAAGTGACCAGGGCGGCGCGGCAAAAACCATCTGGTGCGAAATAGTCGGTCCACCCCCTGGATTTTTATTCGAAGTTGGTTGCTGTCGAAGGTCGGATCGCGGTCCAGCACGACCCTTTCGATGCCCAGGGTTCCTCTAGGGTGTGCTGCCACCAATGAATTGACGGCTAATACCAACCAATTAGCGTAGACGAGTGCATCAAAAGGCGGCTCTTCGCTCCTGATCGGCTCAACAGTTGCCAACAGCGATACGGCATGGTCAACCTGATAATCGAATGTGAACGCGCCTTCGCCGGCGACACCGGTGTCTCGTCGTGGCGGGTAGACCACCGTCGACCGGGCACCGTCGGTCAGCCAGTGTCGCCCGCGCGCATCTAGGCAGATCATGAGTGGCAAGTTGCGTTCAGGGTCAATGCCAACGTAGTGCTCGACCGGATTTCCGCTCACAGTTCCGTGCACGACGCCTAGTCTGCCATGGCAGTTGCTTACCAGATGCCCGGACCAAGCGGCGCCCACGGTTTCGCAATCTGGTCTACAGTGGTGGTATGGATCGAGTTCAGGTGACGGAAAAACGTCGTGCCTCCGTTAAGGCAATTTTAGTGACGATGCTCATCTGGCTGGCGATCATTTCGATTTTTACGGCCATCACTTGGATCCGGATTAATGCGGCCCTTGCCCTGCTACTTCTGATCTTGCTCTTGCTGTTCCCGGTTTTCAGTTTCATCAGGTGGGTAATGTTCCGGTTGCTCATCGACCAAGACAAGATCCAGGTCGTTCGGACTTTCATTTTTCGCAATAAGGAGTCCCTGGAGTTCAACAAGATCGAGGGCGTAGACATTCAACAGGGCCCATTCGGGCGAGCCTTTAACTACGGTCGACTGACCATCTCCGGAGTGGGGATAAAGCAACTGCGAACGGAGCCGATTGATCGGCCCGATGAGGTGGCGGGGGAGATCCGGTCGCTCATTTCCAGACCGTAGAAGTCGCCTAGTCCTTTTGGGCTGGTGTGCCCGGGAGCCCCTTGATGGATGAGGCGAACTCCGAGATGGCATTTATCGACGGTGACAAGGCCTCTCTGTTGGCGGCCTCGATGGCTTCGAATACCTCACGGCGATGAACCTTGACCTGCTTCGGCGCATCTATTCCGACCCGGATGAGGTCACCGCGAATCTCAAGGATGCTAACGACGATGTTGTCGCCGATGACGATACTTTCGCCGACTTTGCGGCTCAGGACAAGCACGCGTTGCTACCTACGCGGCCAACAGCGGAGTGCGCACCGAAAGGTTGGCGTTCTCGACGATGATCTGCTCCGCGACCTGCGCATTCGGGTCGAGGAGCAACGGTGCCATGAGGTTTACGGTTGAATCCTTGAAAGTCTCACCGAGGGTAACGACCAGAAGAATCAGCACCTCGCGGCCGTTCACGAGGTCGAACCTAGCGGCAACCTCATCGTCAACAATTGGTGCGTAACTGGGAAAGAAAGATGCCGCCGGCACCACGACGAAGTTAATGGCTTCATCTTCTAGTGACTGCAAGCGATAAACCAGACCCTCGTCATTCATCTTGATTAGGGTGAACTGGGTGTACTCAGGGAAACCGAGTAAACCACCCCGCATCTCCACGACAGGTACGTCGTCTTCCATAACGTCCATCCTAACCTTGTGTTGCCTTCATAGCGATATTAGAAGGCAACTGCTATTGCAAAAAGTCCATCAGTGAGGGCTGCATTACCTTTGCCGTGGCATACAAAGCTGCTTGATACCCGGTTTGCTGCGTTGTCAGCTCCATCACCGCCTTTGCCAAATCAGTGTTCTCGACGGCATTCAAAGCCCCAGCCAGGCCCAACTCGCGATCCGCCGTGACATCGTGGAGCTCATTTAGCTGGTTGATCCGAGACAGGACGGTTGCCTGGGCACCGCGGGCCGTGGTGATGACCGAGTCGAGGGTGACTAGGTTCGCCGCTAGGTCAGCCGGTGCGCTACGCAGGCTCGCGGCAATGGTCGTGAGCAAGGCGAAGGCGTCTGTCGCCCCGGATCCGAAAACCTCTGGGCCATTTAGCTCGATGCGCACGGTGGAACCGGAGTCATCAACTCGGGTGGAGACCGCGTTGGCATCGCCAACGAAGGCGCCGGTTGCGTCGTAGGCGGTTGCCCCAGATGTTGCTCCTGCGAACAGGGGTCGACCTGCGAAATCGCCATTCGCCGCCACGAGCAAACTGGAGCGCAGAACATCGACCTGCGCCGCTAGGGCCGATCGGACGTTGGCGGGAACGGCTGAGGACTGCCCTTGGATGACAAGGTCGCGAACCTTCAGCAACTGGTCGTTGATTGAATCCACCTGGGTGCGTGCC
>CAJBZP010000059.1 GCA_903960135.1 uncultured Actinomycetes bacterium
ACTAAGGGAATGGAGATTACATGTCGAAGAGTGAAGTTAGTGCCCCGGTTAGTTCGGTGGCCTGTGATCGGTTGGCACTTGGTGTTGGTTGGGTGCGGCCCGGTGCGGGCAGCATCGGCGGCACCTTAAACCCCTCTGGGGCGGCACCTGGCTATAACTACTGGGGTAGCTGCTTTGAGGGTAACGAAGAGTAAGTAAAAGAGTTGTTGAAATTCACAATTAAGGGAATGGGATTACATGTCGAAGAGTGAAGTTAGTGCCCCGGTTAGTTCGGTGGCCTGTGATCGGTTGGCACTTGGTGTTGGTTGGGTGCGCCCGGGTGCGGGTGGTATCGGTGGCACCCTAAACCCCTCTGTTGCTTGCACTTGGGGTGTTGGTACTTTCGGCTGGTGCTTTGAGGGTAATGAAGAGTAGCACCGTTTCCTACCACTAGGTGGGGTGTTTAAACCCCGTTGCTGGCCCCTGACCGCTCGCGGCCCGGGGCCAGTTGTTTGCCGTAGTGAACTCGAACACCCCAGGTGGTCTAAGTGCTGGCCAGGTGTCACTGGTAGCGGGGGTAACGGGGAAAGTGCCTGGCACCTTGATACCGGGTAACGCGGTGAATATCTCGTACTGTCCAACTGTGGGGGTGTGCTGGGTTGCCCTCCTAGTTACAGCCCCTAACTTGGGAGCCGGGCCAAGGCCAGCGGGCAGGAGCTTTGATCCCCATCCCGGGCGGCGGGTGGGTTTAGGTTGTTTAACCCGTCTTCGGCTAGATCGCTAAAGGCGCGGTAGTTACTCCACTGGCAGACGAACCCGCGGCGCATCTTGGCGCCTGAGAGTGCACGTGATTACTCATCACGCAAACCCCAAACCCGTCAAAGTCATACCTGGCCTTGGCCCGAAATATCGCCCCGAGTAGCACATCGCGACACTGGCTGCGATGCAGCAAAAAGTCCCGATTATCACAACGCACGGTCACATGGTGACAATGCTTGGCCGCCAATACCCGCACCTGTCTACCCACCACCAATCCCCAAAACCTAACTATCAAAAAACGACGAGATCTTTATTGAGGTCCTTTGATCGCTTAAGCTCACGGATGTTTTGTGACGAAACTGACCGGCACCTATCCATCACCCCAAGTAGCTTGACAATGTCGCCTCAATGGGATTCCGGAGTGGCTAGTAGACGCGCGCGTACTCGCTTTGCTCCCAATCGGTGACGGCCAGTTCCCAGCGCGACCACTCTTTGCGCTTGAGCCCGAGATAAACCTCAATGATGTCGGGCTCGAAGAAGGCCCGAAGTTCGGCATCAGCCTCAAGTGCATCGAGTGCGCTTGTCAGCGAGGTCGGCACATGTCGGTCGGTATTAGGTCTCTCATCAGCATCACCAACTTGTGGATCACTAAGTGGCATTTTCTCGCGAACTCCATGCAGACCGGCAGCAAAAAGCGCAGCAGCCAGTAGATGCGGGGATGCCGTGCCATCGGCCATGCGATGTTCGATGCGCGTACCCTCGCCACGCTGCCCGGGCACCCGCACGGTGCAGAGCCGGTTATCCAAACCCCAGTTAGCCCAGTAGCCACTGAGCATGCCGGGGGTAAGGCGCTTATATGAATTAACGGTAGGCGCGGCAAATGCGGCGAGGGCTTCATGGTGATGCAAAAGACCCGCGATGAAATGCCGCGATAGCGCTGAGATGCCGTGCTGATCGTCGGCGTCAATGAAGGCATTGAGCCCGGCTACGTCAGCCAAACTCATATTCAGGTGTAATCCGCTACCAACCGCGTCACCAAATGGTCTGGCCATAAAGGTGGTGTCGATACCGCGTGATGTTGCAATTTGCCTAACAAGCTCACGGAAGAGTGACGCATTGTCGGCGGCGGTAAGGGCCGGCTGGTAATGCAATGCCGCTTCTACCTGGCTGGGCGTGAACTCACTGTTGACACCTTCAACCTGCAGCCCGGCCAGTTCGGCGGCAGCAGCAATCACTTCGAGGGTGCCGGTGGGGTCGGCGCCCGGACCGATGCCATAAACCCGGTGATCTGGCACATCTAATTTCACGAGCGGCTTACGTGACTCGAGCAGGAAAAATTCCATCTCGAACCCAGCGATAGGTTCCAGTCCGAGGGCACGCCACTGGTCACAGATAGCTGAAAGCTGCCGTCTTGAATCCAGCGGTAGATCGCGGCCGTCGGCGCGGTGCAAGTGCGCAAAGCCAATTCGACGATCCCCAATCCAAGGCCGCACCGTCTCATGGTCAAGTCGGGCTTCCATATCGGGGAACCCGGCACTTGCCGAGTAGGTGTCAGTGTCCAAGAACTCCAGGTCCAGGCCTTGCACCATGACGGTGATCGCGTAGTGGGTCGGGTGGTCAGCGCGATGACTTGGCACCGTCTTGCCGTGCAATAGTCCGAGCAGATCAGGGAAGACCACATCTATTTGATCGGTCACGCGTTAGCGCCTTTCTTCGCGATTCCGCTCAGCGCGCCAGCAGTGACCACCTGGTGATCGTCAAGAAACACATTGCAATCGCGCATCGGGATATCAAAATGGCAGACACTGAATCTTTCGGCGTTCTCGTTCGCTCCAGTGCTATACATGAAGTTGCCCTCGAAAGCCCTTGCCTCGGTGCCGTTGTGCTGGGCGCGATCGTATAACTCCAGGTAGTCCCAACGGGCCCCTGGGTTCATCCCCCAACCAACATGCGAGGTCGCATAGGCATCCTTGTCGAAGGCCGACATGTATGACTTCAGCATGTCGGTTTGATAACCACTGCCTGCGATATCGACCACGTAATCATCTTCGATTGTTAAGGTTATTGGCGACTGCACATAGTGCTTGAAAGTGAGATTGACATCGCCGGGTGCTAGCACCACGGTGCCGTTAACGCGGTGGCGCCCAGGAAACGCGAGCACTAGACCGCCCGGCCAGTGCGCTATTGATCCTGGTCCGCTGACCACGCCGGTTGATCCGGCGGTGAATGCATCCGCTAGTTCTACCGTGAGGTCGGTACCTGCCTCGCTGGTTGCACGCATTATCTTCGATCGGGTCATGAGATCATGCGCCTCGGCGATGCGCTGGGCGACTTCCGGGTTGTGGCGTAACCGTTCATACACCTCGGGGCTCTCATTGCTAATCATGAGGACGCGGCAGCCGGCGGCAAGGATCGGGCGCAATTCACGTGAGTGCAGCAAGCCCTCTTGGGTGACATCAATTACGAAGGACACCGAAGATATTGCTGTTACTGCTGCTGACATTCCACCTAGCGCGAGCGAAGTGCCCGTGGATCGAAGCGCTACCGGACCTTCATTGGCGGGGCTGCGCATCACAATCTCGAAGGGGCGGGCACCTAGTGACTCGGCGGCTAATACCGCAGTAGCAACCAACTCGGGCCGGCTTGAGCTCTCAGATAGCACCACGCATTCATCACCGGCACCGAGCCCGGACAATTTGAATTGATCGGCGAAGCGCGAGATCCAGCGCCATTCACTCGGGGCGTGACGGCTCATATCTTCTCCCAATGTTGAGCGATTACTGCATTGACTTCGGTCGGCGCTTCCAGATTGAGTAGGTGTCCGGCCCCGTCGACAATTGCCAGGCTGGCACCGGGGATTAGGTCGACGATGGCTTGACCATACGCGGGCGGGGTCTCGGTGTCCTGCGCTCCGACAAGAACAACGGTCGGTGCGGTGATGCTCGACAGAATTGATCTTGAATCATGCGTGACAATGGTTTCGAGTGCTGTGAGCAGACCGGCCATCGGGATCCGAGCCATTGACTCGGTTGCCTCCGGCACCACGTGCGCCCCGCTAGGGCCGGCCAAGCTGGGCAAAATAAATGGTGCGGCGGCCCCGGGTGAGCCAGCGGTGTCAAGGCCTGCGAGTCGCGCGGCGCGCCACTGGACCGGGTCGGTGCCATCGAGCCCGAATTTGGGACTAGTACACAACAATGTCAAGGTGCGAACAAGTTGCGGATGAGTAGCGGCGACGTACTGCGCGATCATGCCACCGAAGGACATCCCGACTAAGTCAACGGGTGCACCGGGGGAGACTTCAGCGATCAGTTCGGCGACCCGGTTGGTGTACGCAGGAAAAGTCGGTTCATTGACCGGCAGGGATGCCCCGTAGCCGGGAGCATCCCAAGCCACGCATCGGCGCAGGTCAGCGAGCCCAGTTAGTTGCGGTCGCCAACCGGTGCGGCTACTGCCGATCCCGTGCAAGAAGACGGCCACCGGGCCGACACCCGCCTCGCGCCAAGCGGTGGGAAGGGTGTCGACGTCCACGGGAATTTCCATCGGTAGGTCATCCTCGCGCATCCGCGAAACCTAGGGCACCGAAACCAATTATGTCAACAGTGTTGACAAATGAGATTTGTGCCCTACTCTTTGCCAATGTCAACAACTACAACGATCGCCCCGCATGAGGGTGCCAGCGCCGCCACCGGAGCCCCAAATTCGGCTCCGTCCAACCTGACTCGAGATCAGATGGTTGCCGCCATCGCCGAGATGGGGCCAAAGTTTGCCGAACGGGCATTTGCCGTGGATCGGGAAGCAGTCTTCCCATTTGAGAATTTCGCTGACCTTCGCGATGCCGGGTTCCTGGCACTTTGTGTGCCAACGGAATACGGCGGCATGGGGGCCACCTACTCGGACTACGTGCGAGTCTCGGAGGAGATCGGGCGCCACTGCGGGGCAACAGCTCTTACCTTCAATATGCATAACGCGACGATGCTGTGGGCCGGACAGGTCAGCGATCTGCTTGAGATGACTCCCGAGCAGCGCGAGATTCATGAGCGGCGACGTGCGCGAATGTTCCGCGATGTCGTGGAGAAGCACATAATCCACTCCCAACCTTTCAGTGAGGGGCTGAATCCCAACGCACTTGCTGGTGTGGCGACCGCCGCCGTCCCGGTCGAAGGTGGGGGTTACCGCGTAACTGGACGCAAGATCTTTGCATCTTTAAGTGGTGCGGCCAACAGGTACAACGTCACCTGCCAGGTGCCCGGCGAGGACTTCCTGCGTTTTCTTTCGGTGCACACTGATGCCGAAGGTGTTGAGATCCTCGACGACTGGGATCCACTTGGCATGCGCGGCACGGTTTCGCGCACCTTGCTGTTGAAGGATGTTTATGTTGATGCCGAAGATGAACTACTACCCGGTGGACTCTACGACCAAGCCGCGAATCGATACCCGTACCTGTTCATGTCATTGGCGCCGTCATATCTGGGCCTAACCAAGGGGATTCTTGATTTCACCCGCCTTTATCTGCGCGGCGAAATGGCAGGTGCGGCGAAGGGCACGGGTCGACGCGACAACCCGATTAAGCAAATTGGCTGGGCCGAGATGCAGATAAAGTTTGAGCAAAGTCGCGCGTTGCTATATAGCGTTGTCGACAGCGCGGTGCTAGACCCGGATGAGTCGAAGATGATTTCGGCGTGGGCTGCGGTCTACACCACCATGGAGACGGCAAATGACGTAGCTCGGCTTGCGGTGCGGGTTTGTGGTGGTCAATCCATGCTTAAGCACATGGCTCTAGAGCGCATGTACCGAGACTCCCGGCTGGGTTCAACCATGCTTCCGTGGAGTGCCGAGGTGGCTCTAGAGCGCATTGGTAAAGCCCGGCTTTACGACAACTGAGAAAAAAAGTCAGGAAACACAGCACTTTGGCTTGACTCAGCACCCGGTAAACCCAAAGATCAACACATCATTCGGCCCCGTATGACCGAATGCGGACATCAGCGGAGGAAACATGTCCCAAAGAGATCACCTGCCGGAATCTGATAAGCACCTCGGTGCTGGCGACCCAGAGACCAAGCAGACAAGTCTGAAGAAGGGAACACTAGGCCTTTACGGCATCGTGTTCTTCGTCGTTGCGGCAGCAGCACCTTTGGCCGGGCTCTCGGGGGCGTTCCCGGTCGCAATAGGTGCCGGCGACGGCGCAGGTGCCGCAGGTATGTATGTCGCGGTCGGTATCGTCCTGCTGTTGTTCAGCGTTGGCTACGCCACGATGAGCCACTACGTAACCAACACCGGTGCCTTCTTTGCATACGTCGGCCGCGGCCTAGGGATCGTGCCAGGTGTTGGATCCGCATTTGCTTCACTCGTTGCCTACATCACGGTTATGTGGGCCATCCTTGGTTTCATATCCGGGCAGATGAAGTTTCAGTTCGCGGCGAAGTTTGGCCTAGACCTGCCATGGTGGGTTTACGCCTTCGTCATCATTGCGCTGATCTTGATCCTGTCGGCCGCATCGGTTGATATCGGTGCCAAGTTGCTCGGCATCCTGCTCTCCATTGAAATCATCGCACTCCTCATCGTGGGGATTGCGACTTTGATTAACGGTGGGCCCGAAGGCATTAACCTCGGGGCTTCATTTAGCCCGGCATCCATCTTCGAAGGTGGCCTGACCGGTGGCGCCGGCATCGCATTCGCGTTTGCGCTCGCCTCGTTCATTGGCTTCGAAGCAACCGCTATTTACGGTGAGGAGTCCAAGGATCCGAAGAAGACGGTTCCCCGGGCCACCTATATCTCGGTGATCTTGATTACCGCATTGTTCGCGATCGTGGGTCTTGGGTTGGTCACCAGCCTTGGTGCCACCGATATCGCCAACAAGGTTTTTGAGCTAACGGCAATCGATGGGGTGCCACTCTCTGATCCATCGGCGGTGCTCTTCAATGCCTCTACCACCTACGTGGGCGCCTGGATGAGCGAACTCTTCGGCTGGATCATCTTGACCTCACTGTTCGCCGGGGGCCTCGCAATGCAGAACTCAGCTGCGCGCTACTTCTTCGCCATGGGTCGCGCGGGTGTGCTGCCTAAGGCACTAGATCGCACAAACAAGGCGCAGGCACCGTGGATCGCAACCATCGTGGTCAGTATTTTTGCGGTAGCGATCACGATCATCTTCATCCTGTTCAACCTGGATCCGATCGTGCACATGTTCTTCTGGTTCGGGGCGGTCGCGGTGCTCGCGATCGTGCTCACTGAAATCTTGGTGAGTATCTCGGTGATCGTTTACTTCCGGCGCACCAAGGAAGACACCCGGCCGTGGAACACATTGATTGCGCCAATCTTGGCAATCATCGGGTTGGCGATCGGCGAATACATGTTGATGAGCCGGTTCAACCTGTTCTCCGGCACGTCGGCGGGTGAGGGTGGGCCGTGGGAGATGAACACGACCGGCTGGATTCTCGTCCTGTCGCCATTCGTGCTCTTTGTGGTGGGCCTAATTGTGGGTGCAACACGCAAGAAGAGCGAGAACTACGACGCGGTGCATAACTTCGTGAGCTAACCACTTGCGAAAAGGAAAGGGGCGGGCGCATGATGAGCCCGCCCCTTTCTCATTGCGATCTCAGGGAGATGACACCATCGTGAGCTTGACCCCGTCTGCGCATCTTGACTCATTTACTCGCGACAGCCTCCCCCCGGCTGATCAGTGGCCCGAGTTCAACGAAGCCTGGTTGACCGAGCGCTATCCCGATCGACTTAATTGCGCGGCTGAGATGCTGGACGGTTCGATAGCCAGATTTGGCGGACAGGGCTGCGCCCTCCTTGATGAGGAGCAGTCTTGGACCTACGACCAACTCGTTGACCGCGTGCAAAGGACCGCGAATGTGCTGGTGGACCTAGGGGTAGTGCCCGGTAACCGGGTGTTGCTGCGAGGGCCGAATAACCCTTGGCTGGCAGTCACCTGGCTGGCGGTAATTCGGGTCGGAGCGGTTGTGGTAACCACGATGCCATTGCTGCGCACCGGGGAGTTAGAGAAAATTGTTGAAATTGCGAAGGTGCAGTTCGCCCTTGTTGATCACCGTTTCGTAGATGAATGGGCCGCGGTGTCCAATTTTCCCGGTGTGACGGTGACCTATGGCAGCACGCATGCACATGACCTAGACCAGTTGGTGATGGGTGCCGCAGATAGTCACGTGCCGGTTGACACAGCCGCTGATGATGTTTGCATGCTGGCATTCACATCCGGCACCACCGGAAAACCTAAGGCAACCATGCACTTTCATCGAGATGTGCTGGCGATTGCCGACTCTTTTTGCGCGTCAATAGTGCAACCAACGCCCGCAGATGTCTTCGCGGGCAGCCCGCCGTTTGCCTTCACCTTCGGGCTGGGCGCATTGCTGATCTTCCCGCTGCGATTTGGAGCAAGCTCCCTGTTGCTCGAGTCAGCGGCCCCGCCACTGCTCCTGAAAGCCATTGAGCGCCATCGGGTTACCTGCCTTTTCACCGCGCCGACCGCGTATCGGGCGATGCTGCCAATTGTCGGGGAGGTAGATCTATCCAGCCTTCGGGTGTGCGTTTCGGCCGGGGAAACCCTGCCCGAGCCCACTTGGCAGGCCTGGCATGCGGCCACCGGGCAGGCGTTGGTTGACGGCATCGGTGCCACCGAGATGCTGCACGTATTCATCTCTGCCACCGGGTCACAGATCGTGCCGGGGTCGACAGGTAAGGCGGTGCCAGGGTATCTCGCAGATGTGGTTGATGACGAATTCAACCCAATGCCAACGGGGCAGCCCGGGCGCCTTGTGGTCAAAGGGCCAACCGGCTGTCGATATCTAAATGATGATCGGCAGCGTGACTATGTGCGTGCTGGCTGGAACGTGACCGGCGACGTCTACATCAAGGACGAAAATGGGTACTTCTTCTACCAAGCCCGCGCCGACGACATCATTGTCTCGAGTGGTTACAACATCGCCGCACCTGAAGTGGAGTCCGCACTCATGGGACATGTTGCCGTTCAGGAGGTTGCGGTAGTCGGTAAGCCTGATGAGGCACGGGGGATGATCGTAAAAGCGTTCGTGGTCCTTACCCCTAACGCGACTGCGTCCGACGGGCTCGTACATGAGTTACAAGGTTTCGTGAAGGCCTCCATCTCACCTTATAAATACCCGCGGGAGATTGAGTTCGTTGACGAGCTCCCGAAGACAGCGACTGGCAAACTGCAGCGATTCAAGTTGAAATAAGGGCGGGCAACTTCAGGATTCCGTTGACGAAATTGGAGCGGGTCCGCACCGCCTCGCCGTTGGCGGTGAATCTAACCCGCAGTCGGATCAGTTCTTCCAGGAGCACCCTTATCTCAAGGCGAGCGAGCGGGGCCCCCAAGCAGTGGTGGGGGCCTTGGGCGCCGAAAGCGACCTGCTTGGGTCGCACCGGACGCGATATGTCGAAGGTCAGTGGGTTATCAAATACCGTTTCATCGAAGTTAGCCGACGCGTACCAGATCACGACTTTGTCACCACCTGCGATCGGCACGCCGGCAAGTGTTGTGTCGTGGGTGGCGGTGCGCCGCATGTGGATCACCGGCGTGGCATAGCGAATGATCTCTTCGACCGCATTTTCGACCAGCTCTGGTCTTTGGTAGAGCAGCTCCAGTTGGTCCGGGTGCTGCATGAACTGCTGGATGCCGTTGCTGATAGCGGTTCGGGTGGTTTCATTACCGGCGAAAACCAGAACCTGGAACATGTTCGCGAATTCATTCTCGGTTAGTTGATCACCGTCGATTTTCGAGTGGACGAGAGTTGATACGAGGTCATCGTGCGGGTCGGTTCGGCGCTGATCGCCGATGTCTTTGGCATATTCGAAGAGCGCGTGCGCGGCGGGGGAGTTAAATGGCAGAAGCTCAAGTGGAGTCACATTGCCATATGCAGATGCTGGGAGATCAACACCATCAACGAGTTCATCGCTCAACTGCACCATGAAGTCGGTGTCGGCCTCGGGCACTCCGAGAATATCGACAATGACGCGAATTGGTAGCGGCGCTGAGATGGAGTGGACAACGTCAATATCGCCTTGTTGTAATGCCTGATTGAGGATTTCAACCGTGATTGCCCTGGTTGCATCCTCGTAGGAGCGCACCCTTCGACCGGTGAAGGCAGGCATTCCGAGCCTTCTAAGGCGCACATGCTCCGGCGGATCTGTTTCAATTATCGATCGGCGGACGGCTTTGGCCTCGTCGGTCAGATCCCAAAGATTGACGAAATCCTTGGCACTTGAATAGGTGAATGCATCGCGGGTGACGGTGAGCAGATCCCGATAACGGGTGACCGCCCAGTAGGGCTTACCGTCGTATTCGAGTTGGGCGACGGGTGACTGCTGTCTTAACCGAGCAAAAGTCTCATGGGGTATTCCCGATTGGTAAATCTCCGGGTCAGTGATGTCGAGCAGCGTCTCGCTCGTCACGTGGGTGCACCAGGGACGATAACGAACCGGCCGGAAACCTCTCCTCGGTGCAGGCGGTCATGGGCCAATTGGGCGTCCTCGAGGGCGACGACCTCGATCTCGGAGTGCAGGTCGTGCTGTTGCGCTAACGCAACCAAGTCCGCAAGTTGATCTCTGGTGCCCCAAATCGAAGACATGAACCTTGCCTCATGCGGCACCAAGCCGAATCCGAATGGGATCGCGCCACCGTAGAGCCCGACCACGACCGCGATTCCCTGGCGCGCCACGTGGTCACGTGCGGTCTGCAAAGTTTGCTCTGCTCCGACAAAGTCGATCACCGCATTAAAGGTGCCCTCGACTTCGCCGGGTGCGACGGCGGCGTCAGCGCCTAGTGTCAATGCGAGGGCACGCTTCTCTGGTGAGGCATCAACAACTACCACCTGGGCAGCCGAGCGAATCTTGGCGAATTGCAGGCCGAATTGGCCCAAGCCGCCGGCTCCGATTACCAAGGCTCGCGGATGTGGCACGGCTGCCAAGGTGGCCAGGGTGTGATCGACGGCTCGGTAAGCGGTGAGGCCACCGCAAGCCAGTGGCGCGGTGCGCGCCGGGTCAAGGTCGCCGATGGGGATTAGGTAGTACTCGTCCGGGACCAACATCTTTTCGGCATACCCGCCATCGCGAAAAAGCCCGGCCTCGGTGGCATTGGGGCAGATCATCTCTTGATTCGAAGAACAGGCCCAGCAGTCTGGTTTGCGACAACCCCAGCAGGCATAAACCAAGACCGGGCCAAGCTTTGGATGCATGGCGGCAACCTCGTGGCCCAAGGTAATAGGCAGGGCGGTCGGGTAGTCGCCGGCGGCCGCGTGCAGGTCCGAATGGCAGACCCCGCAGGCGAGCACGTCGACTATTACCCCTCCGGGCTGCGCCATTGGCGTGGGGATCTCGCGGATGGCCAAAGGGGCACCGGGGGCGGTTAGCACAACTGCTCGCATCTTTCTCCTTACCAATCAAATACGCTGGAATAGCCGATGCCGGCATAGTTGAACACTACATTTAGCCAAGTATGTGTGGCACCTGGAATGGAGGCCTGATGTCCGGCTGGGAGGCGGCTGAGCGCGACCGTGTTGCCGCGCTCTGCGAGGAGCATCGGATTCACACGGTGGAGTGCGTGATCGTTGACACCTGGGGCATCCCGCGCGGAAAGCGAATCCCGGTTCGTCAGTTCCTTCGGGGCTCGGGGTACGCGATCGCCAATGTTGTCTACAGCTGGGATCCAACTTGCTTCATCTTCGCCACTCCTTGGGTGAATGAGGAGGATGGCTTTCCCGATATGCATGCCATGCCCGATCTTTCTAGCTTTCGAGTGGCCGGCTGGGCCGATGGCGTCGCCATCGTCATGTGCGACACCGTGCACCCGGGTTCCAATGCGCCAATCGAGATGGATGCTCGCAACATGCTCAAGAAGCAGTTGGCGAAGTTTGCGGAGGCTGGGTTTGCGGTAAATGGTGCTACCGAACTTGAATGCCACTTCTTCAACGATAAGTGGGAGCCGTTGTATGACGACATAAACTGCTACTCGATAGCACGTGGCGCTGAGATGAATTACTTCATGTTTGATATTTGCGATTCCCTTCGCAAGACCGGTATTGAAGTTGAGGCCTGGAACGTGGAATATGGCCCGGGCCAGACCGAGATTAATCTGCGGTACGGTCCCCTGCTCGAAATGGCGGATGCCACGGTCTACTTCAAATACATAGTGCGTACGGTTGCCAAGAAACATGGAATCAACACCACCTTTATGGCTAAGCCGTTTCTCCAAGAGGCCGGTAACGGCATGCATATACATCAGTCACTTGAGCGTGAGGGTGTCAATGCGTTCGCGCTAGCCGATGAGGATTCGATTATTGGCAACTCCTTGATGCGCAAGTACCTAACCGGGCTGTTGAAACACCATATGGAGTTGCAGTTGGTGATGACCCCGACCGTCAGCGGTTACAAGCGCTTGCAGGACTACTCCTTCTCGCCGACCCAGGTGACATGGGGCCTTGATCACCGGCTGGTTGGTGTTCGGTCAATCACTGGAGCAGGTGCGGCCAACCGGCTTGAATCCCGCTGGGCGGCGGCCGACGCTAACCCGTACCTAGTGTTAGCCGGGTGTCTGGCGGCTGGCATGGACGGGCTGGAAAATGACTATGTCTTGATGGACCAAGTTATTGGCGACCCGCATGCCGATGAAAGATGGCAGCGGCTGCCAACGGATCTTCCCGGTGCGATAGATAATTTCGATAGTAACTTCACCCGCAGCACCTATGGAGATGTGTTTGTAGATAACTTTGTCTTTATGCAACGCCGTGAGGCTGCCGAGTTCGCGGAGCACGGGCAGGGCCCACTAGATCAGGTAAGTGAGTGGGAAATCAAACGCTATCGAGGGGTTATTTAGATGGCGCGAGTGCTGCTAATTAGTCATGAGCCCGAAGCGGCACCAGGAATGATCGGTGAACTACTGACTCTCCGTGGCGTCGAGACACACCAACACGTAGTGCTTGCTGATCCGGCGGCGCCTAATCTTGACTTCCCAGACCCTGGTGAGTACGACGCGGTGATCGCTTTCGGTTCCTTCGCCAATGCCTACGAGACATCAGCCCGCGCGTGGGTGGGCCCGGAGATCGAGCACATTGCCAAACTCGTGGACCAGGACATTCCATATTTGGGTGTCTGCTTTGGTGGCCAACTTCTAGCTGAAGCCCTCGGCGGCGAAGTTGAGCCGGCGCCGGCCGGTGCGGCTGAGATAGGCCTTATCTACTTAGATTCAGTTGCCGAGGTGTTGCCTATTCCGGCCGGGCCTTGGTTCACCTGGCATGAGGATCGCATGATCATCCCTGACTCCGTCCAGTTGTTGGCACGCACCCCGGATGCCGTGCAGTTATTTCGATCCGGCCGCGCGGTGGGAACCCAATTCCATCCCGAGGCCGATCTTGGGCTGGTAAGTGGCTGGGCGGCCATCGGTCCAGACCACATACCAAGTCATACGTCGGCGGCTGAAGTCCTCGGGGACATCGGCGAGGCAGGGGCGAAACTTCGAAGAAATTGCGATGCCTTGGTTGAGTGGTTCATGCAAGATATTGCTGGTATCCAACTGCTGGAACTGGCCCGTGACTGAACTCTCGGCACCACTTGCCGGCATTGTGGTCGTGTCGGTCGAACAGGCAATATCTGCGCCATTCGCGACCCGGCAACTGGCGGATCTAGGTGCCACCGTCATCAAGATTGAGCGCCCGGAGGGTGATTTCGCGCGACACTACGACTCCTTAGTCAAAGGTAACTCGGCCTTCTTCGTCTGGGCGAATGTCGGCAAGCAGTCGGTGGCGATAGATCTGCGCAATCCAGATGACGAACGCCTGCTAAGGGCATTGATAGCCGGCGCCGATGTGTTCATTCACAATATGTCGCCGGCCGCGGCTATTGGCCGAGGGATTGACGCTGAAACCTTGCGCGCTGAGTACCCGAAACTGATTGTGTGTGCGATTTCCGGGTACGGCCCTGATGGACCACGTAGTGCGGACAAGGCCTATGACTTAGCTATTCAAGCTGAGGCCGGTGCCTTCTCGGTGACGGGCGACGAAGTAATGAGCAAGGTTGGTTTCTCAGTCGCTGATATCTCCGCCGGCATGTACGCGCTGACCAGCGTCCTGGCCGCGCTCGTGCGCCGTGATCGCACCGGCGAGGGCGCATCGATCCATGTTTCGATGCTGGAGGCGCTGACAGAGTGGCTCTCGGCACCGCTTTATGCGGCGACCTACGGCACCGGGCAAGCACCGCGGACCGGCCGCCGACATCATGCGATTGCACCCTACGGAACATTTGGCCTAAGTGACGGGCGCACGATTTTGATCGCGGTACAAAGTGATGGTGAGTGGCAGTCATTGGCGGTGCATTTATTAGACGACCCGGCCCTAGGCTTTGATCAGCGCTTTAAAAGCAACAGCGATCGCCTGGCTAATGTGGTCGAGCTCGAAGCCTTGATAGCTGCGCGGCTGGCATTGATTTCTGGCGAGGAT
Source organism: uncultured Actinomycetes bacterium (assembly GCA_903960135.1). Taxonomy (GTDB): domain Bacteria; phylum Actinomycetota; class Actinomycetes; order S36-B12; family S36-B12. The sequence continues at coordinate 14,205 of CAJBZP010000059.1, forward strand.
GCAATGGCACGTCTTGTGGCCGGCCGCATTGCGGTGGCTCGGGTCAATGAGCTATCGGGGGTTTGGGCGCATGAGCAGTTGCGGGCGCGCGGCCACTTTCACGAGGTACAGACCGAGAATGGTCCGGTTGAACTCCTCGATCCACCATTTGATATCAGCGGTTGGGCACGCCCACCAAGTTCGGTTCCTGGGCTGAATGAGCACGATTCGGAGATACTCGCGGCTATCATGCGCCGCGCAGAAAAGTAAGAGCAAGGCGTCGTCGTGGCTACGGGCTCAAACGCTCACACGAATCCCACACTGCGCCCGGCTGTGACTCCTGCGCGGTAATCAGCACGGACTCCAGTGCGCGCGGGCTGATGTAGACACCGGTGTCCGTGTCGAAGGGCTCAGCGAACGCAACCAGAACACTGATCATGCCAGCACTCACGATGAACGTCGCCCCGAGACATAAAGCGAGCAGGAGCGGATACGAGCGCATCATGAGCGTCATGAGGAATGTGAGGACTAGCAGGCTCAAGTAGAGCAACGCCCACATCGCCAGCGGCAGAGTCGACTCCCCAGCCAGCAGCCTATGCTGGCCGAACTTAGCGGCGTCCCGCACTTCCGACGCCACGGCATCGAGCGCATCGCTCGACCCACCTGACGCCAGCGCGATCGTGCCAAAATCCGACACCGTCTTCGCGCGCCAGGCGTTCGAGTTGCGATCACCGGTCAGATCACCCTTGGTCACGGCCTCCCACGAGTCGGTTGCAACCGAGCGCATCAAGCACACCAGATCGCGCTGCACGATCTGGCGCGCTGGGTCTGGCAGCGCCACTGAGTTCTGAAACGCTGCTGAGTACGCGATCGCCTCATCATTGGCGACCTCGGACGTTGCGTTGAAATGATCGACCGAGGCGAGCATGAGCACGCCGATGAGAAATGCCGAGGCGCCCCCGACGAATCCCAGGACGCCCTGCGCGCCGTCGGCGACGAGCGAGCCCTCACGCTTGTCTATCATTCCGCGCGCTGTCTCGAGCCTGGCCATCCGCATGGCGGCCAACCAACCGAGACCGAACGTGACAACGAGGCCGAGGAGGGGCAGCAAGAACGGGGTTAGCACCGGTACCTCACGCATCTACTCTAGGGCGGGTGGTTGATCTGGTTGCGCCCACCTGCAGAACACCGGCCAGATTGGGATTGACACCGTGAGCCGAATGGTTCATAGTGCGTACCAATGGATATGAGACAGCTGCAGACGGTACGGACGGGCCAGGAGGTTGCGGCCTACCTGCGTGAGCGCATCGCCTGTGGTGAATGGGGCGTGGGGTACCGGCTCCCGGCCCAGCGCCAACTGGCAATTGAGTTAGGGGTCGGCCGGCAGGCGGTGCGCGAGGGTATCGCGCATCTAGAAGCCGAGGGCTACCTGGTCACTCGCCGGGGTGCTCGCGGCGGTAGCTTCGTAGTTGAGCCGAGCACCTCGGTCTCAGTTTGGCGTGAACTCCTTCGGGAAAACCTCCCGGATATGGAGGAGCTAATCGACTTTCGCTCGGCCATTGAGCAGCACATCTGCTCGTTGGCTGCGCTGCGGCGCTCGGACTCGGATTTGCAGGCGATGCGAACTGCGATCGCAGCACTGCCAGACGCCGCGCTTATCAGTGACGGATTTTCATACGGTGCTTTTCGTGAAGCCGATGGGCAATTCCATGCCGCGGTGTCAGCAGCGGCCAGCAATGAGCGGTTGACCGAGGCCTCACGGCGAGCGCGAGCTGAATTGTTCCTGCCGACCGACAACTTGCCTTATGAGCAGCGAGTCGAGGTAACCCGCCAGCAACACACCGCCATCTATCAAGCGATCGTTGCTGGTGACGCGGTGGCCGCGGCCTCGGCGGCTAGGGCGCACATGGACGAAACCCTGCGGAACCTACACGCAATAATTGGCGAGGCGAGTGAATCATGAGAGCGCCACTCATCGGGATCACCACTCGGGTTATCGAGGCAAGTGGATTAGGGGTCGTCCCCAAAGGTATCGACGGTGCGCACCTGTGGGGGGTGTTCGCTGACTATTGCGAAGCGGTGAGTGGCGCCGGCGGAATCCCGGTAATGATTCCCCGATCAGTGAACCCACGTGACATGGTCACGCGCCTTGACGGATTACTTCTAAGTGGCGGCGAGGATGTCGATCCATACCGGTACAACATGGAGCCGGTACCTGAATCCACGCAGCATGACCGGGAACGCGATGAATTCGAATTCGGATTGGTCTCCGCGGCAATTGAAAGCGGAATCCCGATTCTCGCCATCTGTCGCGGCTGCCAAGTGGTAAATGTCGCGCGCGGTGGCACCTTGATACAGCACCTGCCCGAAGTTGATGGCTTCTCACATGCTGACACGCAGGAGCACCGTTCGACTCGAAGGCACAACGTCGCGGTTGCTGCGGAGTCGATGCTGAGGGTGGCCCTTGGCGCCGATGTTGATAGCGAGGGCATCGCAGCGGTCAACAGTTACCACCATCAGGCTATCGACGAACCTGGAAATGGACTACGAATTGTGGCCTGGGCGCCAGATGGCACGATCGAGGCCGTTGAATCGACTGAAGACAAAGTGCTCGCCGTTCAGTGGCACCCCGAAATGCATGCCGGCGTCGATCCGATTTTCAATTGGCTTATTTCAGAATCGAAAAATGGGAGCAGATCATGATAATTGACCATCACGGAAAAGTTGCGTTCGTCACCGGTGCTGGCTCAGGCATCGGGCGAGCCATCGCAAGACAGCTGGCCGATGATGGAGCTTCCGTCGCCTGCGTCGATATCAAAATGGAACTTGCCGAAGCGACAGCGAAGTCCATCACTGATGCAGGTGGTTCTGCAGCCGCACTAGTTGCCGATGTTCGCGACCGAGTGGCGGTTGAAAAGGCAGTAGCCGACGTGATTGACACCTTTGGACGACTCGACCTGATCGTCAACAACGCTGGAGTTGTCACGATGTCCGGTCTCGACACCGTGACCGATGAGGAGTGGGATTTTGTTGTTGACATCAACATGAAAGGCCCATTCATCGTTGCGCAGGCTGCGTCTCGGGTCATGCGAAATGGTGGTGCGATGGTCAATATGACAACCGTTGAAGCCGAAGTTGTGGTCTCCTCGAGTGGCAATTGCCAAGTGCACTACAACGCATCCAAGGGTGGCGTAAAAATGCTCACGAAGGCTCTGGCCGTTGAGTTGGCAGCAAAGGGCATTCGGGTCAATGCCATCGCACCGGGACCGATCAACACGCGGTTTACGGGTGGCGACATCACCGGACCAGAGGCCATGGCCTTTATGAGTCAGCGACTATTAGTGCCGCGTGTCGGCGAACCTGAAGATATCGCGCGAGCCGCCTCATTCCTGCTTTCGGATGCCGCATCGTACATAACTGGCACGCAACTTGCGGTTGACGGTGGGTGGCTAACCAGATGATGAATGTGCTGACCATGCAGGATTTGCAAGCTGGCGACTTCGATACCGTAATTGTGGCTGCACCTGACATGCATGGACGCCTAATCGGCAAGCGACTGGCACCGAGGCGATTGGCCGAGTTCGCGGAGCGTGGTGTCGCGGTGTCTGCGTGCACATTCGGCTGGGATCTCCCACAAGATATTGGCTACCAATCAGCGTATGCAGGTTGGCACACGGGTTGGCGGGACTTTCTGCTGATCCCGGATATGGCGACGCTAATCAATGCGGCGTGGCTCGATGGCACGGCGATCGTGCTAGCCGACATCGTCGAGGAGCACGATCGTTCCCCGGTGGAGATAACTCCTCGAAGAATCCTCCAACGGCAAGTCTCGGCGCTGGCCGAACGTGGGCTAGCAGCGGGTGTTGGCACGGAATTGGAGTTTCATCTTTATCGTGAGAGTTATGACCAATTGCGGCAGGCCGGCTATCACACACGAACTCCGAGCACCCTGATTCACTCCGACTACACCGTGCAGCAGGTCAACACCTGGGAGCCATTCTTTCGTCGCCTGCGCAATGTTTTGGACGAGTCAGGGATGAACGTCGAGATGAGCCAAGGTGAGTGGGGCTTGGGCCAATGGGAGATCAACCTCACCTACGGGGATGCCTTGGATATGGCGGACCGCCACGTGTTGTTCAAGTTGGCCGTGAAGGATGTTGCAGCGCAGGCCGGCCTCTCCGCTACCTTCCTGCCGAAACCGCAGGCCGACGGCGTTGGGTCGTCCGGGCACATTCATTTGTCACTTCGCGATCTCGCGGGTTCCGGGCCTGCGGCACAAGTAATGTGGTCCGATAACGAACCGCAGCACATCAGCAACACAATGCGTCAGGTAATGGGCGGAATCCTCGAAACCGCACCGGATCTGATGGCCTGGTACGCGCCAACCGTCAATTCATACCGGCGCACGAACTCGGGTGATTTCGCCGGCCACGGGGCAACTTGGGCGGTGGATAACCGCACGGTCTCTTGTCGCGTACTCGGCACCGACCCGGCATCAATGCGAGTTGAATGGCGGGTTCCGGGCGCCGACATCAACCCCTACCTTGCGATCGCTGGGCTCCTCGCCGCGGTTGGTGACGGTATCGAACGCGATATCGATCCGGGCCCCGAGCGCACCGGTGACGCCTATCAGGTGAAGTCGGCTACCGAGCAGTTCCCGAAACATCTGGGCGCAGCGGCCGAGCGCTTTACCGCTAGTGAGTTCATCATGCGGCATTTTGGATCAGCGGTTGTCGAGCAGTATGGCTCAGCGGCGGCATGGGAGTGGGAGTGCTTTCAGCACGCGGTGACAGACTGGGAACTCGAGCGTTACTTTGAGAATATCTGAGATGGAAGCCCAACTAGATCTAATCGATGGTGTGCGTTGTGCACCTAGCCAGACTTTGGATATCGAGTTGACCAACCCGTCCACCGGTGGGTTAATCGCAAGAGTTGCCCAAACGGATCCAACTGAGGTCGATCGCGCGATCGCGGCCGCGGATCGAGTCGATAAATCCGGGTCATGGCGCCTACTCAGTATTGCCGACCGTGCGGCTGCTTTGCTGCGGGTGGCCGATGAGTTGGATCAGCGCGGTGATCGGATCGGCGCAGCTGAGTCATTGGGGTCGGGTGTTGTGATATCCATCGCTCGACTATTTGGCGGTTCGCTGGCTGGATCCTTCCGGGATGCCGTAGAACATATGCGAAACGGCGCCTTGGTGGAGGAGGTCGGTGAAAGCGATCGGCCGGTCGAGATCCTGCGCATACCTTGGGGTGCGACCGCCGTGCTGGTGCCGTGGAATGCGCCGGCAGCGATGGCCGCCAAAAAGTGCGCATACGCCCTTGCCGCCGGGGCGCCAGTAATTCTCAAGCCCCCGGAGCGGGCACCATATGGCTGTAATGTGCTGGCCGAAGCCATCGCGGCAGCGGGCCTGCCAAATGGTGTTTTCCAAATGGTGCATGGCGGTGCTGATGTCGGCGTCCAATTAACGACCGATCCGCGCATTAGGTGTATCTCGTTCACCGGTTCGGTCACCACGGGTCGGGCCATCGCTATTGCTGCGGCCGCGGATTTCAAGGCAGTGCAACTAGAACTCGGCGGCAATAACCCGGTGATCATCATGCCTGATGCGGATATCAGCCAGGCGGCAAAGAGTATTGCGACCGGTATGACGAAGCTCAATGGGCAATGGTGTGAAGGGCCGGGCAAAATCTTCGTGCCGCTAGCCCTTGAACGCGAATTGGTTAGCGCCCTCTTGGCGGAACTCGGGGGGGTAGTGATCGGGGCCCATGATGATGCGGATGCGGCGATGGGGCCACTGGCATATCGCGAACACCGAGACCAGTTGCAGGCGCGGGTCGATGATCTGGTTCAAAGTGGTGCGACCGCACACCAGATGCCGACCGCCCCGGACTTGCCCGGCTGGTTCTGGCCGCCGATGGTAGTAACCGACGCGCCTGAAGGACTCTGCGTTGATGAGCTATTCGGCCCGGTGGTAACCGTCCATGCCGTTGGTTCCATCGACGTGGCTATTGACCTGGCGAATGCCTCGCCATATGGCCTGGCCGGTTATGTCTTCGGCACTGATATCGACGCGGCTATGGCGGTGGCCCGCCGTATTAGATTCGGTGAGGTGAAAGTAAATGGCACCAGTTTGTTAGACCTTTGCCCACAGTCAGTGCAAAGTTTCTGGCGTGGCAGCGGGGTTGGCGGTCATGGTGATAGGGATGTGTTTCGGTTCTTTTGCGGGGCCCAGATAGTCGGAGTCGACCGGCCGGGTCTGCCCATCTGACTCTCACCACTGCACAAAAAATGGGGGGTGAGCTAGTAGGACTTGGGCAGCCCAAGGGCATGCTGCCCGAGGTAGGCGAGAACCAGGTTGTTGTTGATGGGTGCCACTTGGTAGAGCCGGGTCTCACGGAATTTACGCTCGATGTCGTACTCGACAGCGAACCCGAACCCACCGTGGGTATCCATTGCCGCGTTCGCGGCGGCCCAGGAGGCATCAGAGGCAAGTAGCTTTGCCATATTCGCTTCACTTGCGCAGGGGGATCCAGCATCATATTTTGCGGCGGCGTCAAAGCGCACGAGATCGGCCGCACGTAATTGGGCGTAGGCCTTGGCGAGCGGAAACTGAACCCCTTGATTCGAGCCGATTTGGCGATCGAAGACGATTCGCTGATTGGCGTAGTCGACGGCTTTCTCGAGCAGGTACCTGCCATCGCCGATGCATTCAGCTGCGATGAGGATGCGCTCGGCGTTCATGCCGTCAAGGATGTAGCGAAAGCCCTTACCAACTTCGCCAACCAATGCCGCGTCAGGGATTACGACATTGTCGAAGAAAACTTCGGTAGTGCTGTGATTTATCATTGTCTTGATCGGGTTAATGGTGATGCCTTCGGCATTGCGCATGTCAACTAAAAATGTCGAGAGACCTTCGGTAGGTTTCGCGCACTCCTCATAAGGCGTGGTTCGCGCTAAGAGCAGCATCAGATCGGAATAACGGGCCCGCGATGTCCAGATCTTCTGACCGTTGATCCGCCAGCCACCGGCTACCTTCTCAGCCCGGGTACTAATCCGCGTGGTCTCTGAGCCGGCACCTGGCTCGGTTACTCCGAAGGCCTGCAACCGCAGCCGACCGGCCGCGATCTCCGGCAGGTATTGCAGTTTCTGCTCGACGCTGCCGTGACGCAGCACGGTGCCCATGACATACATCTGGGCATGACAGGCGCCCGGGTTGCCACCCGATGCGGAAATCTCCTCCAAGATCACCGAGGCTTCCGTCAGCGTGGCTCCGCCACCGCCGTACACCTCGGGGATCAGTGCGCTAAGAAAGCCAGCCTGGGTAATCGCGTCAACGAACTGAGCGGGGTAGGTGTCGGGTTCAAGTCCACGCCAGTAACTACCGGGGAAGCCAGCGCAGATTTGGCGGACGCCAGACCTGAGGTCATCGTGCTGCGGATCTTCATCCCATTTCACGCTGCTATTTGTACCACGACCCAAATTTGCGAATCATCGGGATCGTTCCGCTAACACAACTCCGGTTAGCACGACCAAGGCACCTACCAGTTGCACCGGCGTCATCACCTCACCAAGGGCAACCCAGGCGATGACGATCGCAATAAGTGGCTCGGTCATGCCGATTACCGAGGCTTGGGAGGCACGGATATGTCGTAGTGAATAGACCACCAGGAGAAATGGCAGGGTGGTGCCGAGAACAATTAGGTCGCTTACCAGCAGCCAGATCGGGATTCCGGCTCCGTTCGCCCCGAGGGGGAAACCGGCGCCAGCAAGATTCGCCCAAGGAAATGACCACCAAGGTTGTGCGATCGCCCAGAAGGCGGCGGAAGCGCCGAACCCCCACATGGTCAAAGAGATCGGATCGCGCGGATTGGTTGACCTTAATTGCTTGTCAGCCAGGACATAGTAGATCGCGAGGGCAACGGCAGCGCCGAAAGCAGCGGTAACGCCTAAGGCGTTCAGAGTGAACCCGAGCCACACCTGCGCCACCATTGCTAAGCCTGTCAAAGCCAGCACCAGTGCCACCCATACTAGCTTTCGGGTTGGCTGCTTCATCCCGAATCGGAACCAGAGCGCGACCATGATTGGTGCGGTGAACTCAATGAGAAGGGCGACACCGATTGGCAGTGTTTCCAGGGCGACGAAATACAGATACTGGGTCATCCCAATGCCCAGCACCCCGTAGGCGAGCAGTATCGGTAGTTCCTTCTTGGTAATGCGGAGCGCGGCCGGTCGCACAATGGCCACCACCACCAGGAGTACTAAGAATGCACCGGTGACTCGCACTTGCGAAAGCCGTGCGGCGTCAATGCCGGTCAGCAAAAGTGACTTTGAAACAGTGCCGTTCAGGGCGAAAAGGCTGGCTGCGGCGAGATAAAGCAGATAACCCGTCCTCGGATGCTGATGCTTGGCCGGGATGATGCCGGTCAGCGGTTCGGCGACATCGCTCACTTGTTGAGTACCTGCTGATAGACCGCGACGGTGCGTTCGGCGATGGCATCCCAACCGAAATCCATTTGTGCTCGGGCGCGACCGGCGCGACCCATATTTGCGGCCCGATCCGGATCGGCGGCGAGGGCGTTCACCGCTGCGGCAAAGGCACGCTCGAACTCCAGAGGGTCACTCGCCTCATATGGCACGAGCAGGCCGGTTTGCCCGTCGACCACGACCTCGGGGATGCCGCCCACGGCGCTGGCGATCACCGCGGTTTGGCAGGCCATGGCTTCGAGGTTGACGATGCCAAGTGGTTCGTAGATGGACGGGCAGGCGAATGCGAGGGCACCGGAAAATAGTTTGATGAGGGTAGGTCGGGGGACTTGCTCCGTTAGCCAAACCACGCTCTGGTCACCGCGCGCGTATCTTAACTGGGCTACCGCATGCGCTGTCTCCGCAGCGATGACTTCGGTATCGGGAGATGAAGCAGCAAGGACGAGCACGACATCGTCATCGAACTGGCGCGCGGCATTTATCAAATGCAGGATGCCTTTTTGGTGGGTGATACGTCCGACGAAAAGCACATACGGGCGCGTCTCGTCCACCCCAAGTTCGGTGAGCCCGGCGCGATCTAGATCCGGTTCGAAGCGCTCGGTGTCTATCCCGTTGTGGATGACGTGAACCCTTGCCGGGTCCACGAATGGGTAGGTGCTCAATACATCCCTACGCATGCCATGGCTGACGGCGATGATTGCGTCGGCGCCCTCGTAAGCGGTGCGCTCCACCCATGAGGAAACCCGGTACCCGCCACCAAGTTGCTCATGTTTCCAAGGCCGTAATGGCTCAAGGGAGTGGGCGGTCAGGACGTGGGGTACCCCATGCAGCAGGGCGCCGATATGCCCGGCGAAATTGGTGTACCAGGTGTGGGAGTGGAGCAAGTCCAGGTCCGCGACCGCTGCGGCGATCTCGAGGTCCACCCCGAGCACCCCGATAGCCGGATTCGCCGCACTTAGTCCGGCCGGCACTTGGTGGGCCGTGGCATCTACCCGATTCGGGCCAAAACAGTGGACTTCTACAGCTACCAAGGGCTGGAGGTGGGCCACCAACTGCTCCACATGAACCCCGGCTCCCCCGTAGTTCGCCGGGGGCCACTCCCGAGTCAACATGCCAACCTTCATGGCTACGAGCATAGAGACTTAACCATGACTATCGTTCGATGGCTTAAGACGGTTAGGGTTCGATCGTGACCGCCGGCCCGCACATCTTAGCCATGGTGCTTGCTGGCGGGGCCGGTAAGCGGTTGATGCCGCTGACGGCGGATCGGGCCAAGCCGGCGGTGCCGTTCGGTGGTTCGTACCGCCTCATTGATTTCGTCCTGTCAAACCTAATTAACGCGGGTATGCGTCGAGTCTGCGTACTTACCCAGTACAAGTCCCACTCATTGGACCGCCATGTCACAACTACCTGGCGGATGCCAACTTTGCTGGGCGATTACGTCACGCCGGTACCCGCTCAGCAACGACTCGGCCCGCGTTGGTACACCGGCAGCGCTGACGCGATATTTCAGAGTTTGAACTTGGTCTATGACGAAGAACCCGAGTATGTAGTTGTTTTTGGAGCAGACCACGTCTACCGCATGGATCCAATGCAGATGATCGAGGCGCACATTGACAGCGGCGCGGGGGTAACGGTAGCTGGTATCCGGATGCCGAAGGCACAAGCAAGCCAGTTCGGCGTGATCGAAGCCGCACCCGACGGACGCAATATCTCACGATTTGTCGAAAAACCTATTAGCCCCCCAACGATTCCCGGGGATGATGACAATTGCTATGTGTCGATGGGCAATTATGTTTTTTCGACTGACGTGCTACTTGAGGCTTTGCGAGTAGATGCGGGTGATCCTTCGTCAATACACGACATGGGCACGAACATCATCCCGATGCTGACCGCGGAGGGATTGGCGCAGGTGTATGACTTTGCCGAAAATGTGGTGCCAGGTGAAACTGAGCGCGACCACGGTTACTGGCGCGATGTAGGTAGCCTCGACAGTTATCACGATGCCCACATGGATCTGGTTTCGGTTCATCCGATTTTCAACCTGTACAACCGGCGGTGGCCGATTCTTACCAATCTGCCGTCACTGCCGCCGGCAAAATTCGTAGAGGGGGGTAATGCGCACGAGTCCATGGTCGGCGCGGGCACGGTGATCTCTGGGGCGCACGTCAGAACCTCAGTAGTCTCATCAAGTGTCACGATTGGCACCGGGGCCTATGTCGAAGGCAGTGTGATCATGCCCGGTGTACGTATCGGCCGAGACGCCGTGGTTCGTAGAGCTATTTTGGACAAGAACGTGGTGATCCCAGACGGTGCTCAGGTCGGAGTCGATTTGGAACGTGATCGTGGCCTCTACACCGTAAGTGATGCTGGGGTGGTAGCCCTCGGTAAAGGGGTCACGGCGAAGGGGCAGTAGTTAACCTGCGGCCGCCTGCACGTGAGAGACTTCGTGAATTATGAATAGGGGCGTTGGAGTCCGGTTGACGGCGGGGCTTTTGACGGCGATATTCGCTGCCGGAACCGCGGGGTCAGTTGGCGCATCCGGTGCGCTTGCTGCTCCGTCAAGCCCTGTGCCTCGAATCGTCGGCGGCTCGCCCACCACCATAACTGACGTGCCTTGGCAGGTGCTCATCATCGTCGGCGGCAAACTCTGCGGTGGCTCAATAATCTCAAGTACTTGGATCTTGACGGCCGCGCATTGTGTTAACGGCCTCGGCCCTTCGCAGGTGTCGGTCTACAGTGGGATATCCAACAATTCTCAGCGCCAGTCGGTTACACCGATACGTGCAGCGGGGATCGCGGTGCACCCAGACTTTGCTCCACCGTCGTATGCCAACGATATCGCGCTGATCAACTTAACTTCCCCGATCACCCCTGGGCCGGGGGCGCAAATAGTCGCGCTACCCGTGGCCCAGGACCCGGCGGCTTGGCCACCCGTTGGGACCGAGGCCACTATTAGCGGTTGGGGGGTCGCGAATTTCACGGGCAGTTCAACAAGTGATCAACTATTGAAGGCAACAGTGCAGGTTTTGGCGCCACCGGCAGCCGCCTGCGGCGAATACGGCACCGGGTTCAATGGATTCCTCTCCTTATGCGCGGGCGCACAAGGCGGCGGCGTTGATACCTGTCAAGGTGACAGCGGTGGACCTTTGGTAATTAACGTTGCGGGAGTACCAATTCTGGCCGGTGTGACCAGCGTCGGTTTCGAGTGTGCCCGCGCTAACTATCCTGGTATCTATACTCGAACCAGCACCTTCATCCCGTGGATTCGTGGGTATGTGGATATACCGGTGACGGCACCGATACCACCCGCGGAAGTAGTGGTAGTTGCGGTCGCTGGCGCGCAAGCGGTAGTAAGTTGGACGGCGTCGGTCAACAATGGTGGTGCACCTGTCGCCGCCTATACCGCCCTAGCTGCACCGGGCGGCGGTACTTGCACAACGACCGAGATCACCTGCGCCGTGCCAGGTCTGACGCCGGGCACGAGCTACACCTTCACTGTTAGCGCCTCAAACTCCGTTGGGGCAGGGCAATCCTCGGTTGCATCTGCATCTATTGTCGCGGTTGATGGCACAGCAAGCATTGGACGGACGGTCAAGTCCAAGACTGTCGCTAAGTGGTCTGGTCTGAATTATTCGGCAACTACCAAGTTGAGTACGTCTACCCCCACTATTTGCAAAGTGGTTAAGGCCGGGGTGCAAATGCGAGCAGCAGGCACCTGCGCGGTACTCGTGCGGTCGACCGGTAAGCGGGCAAATGCATTTATCGGTGTTGCAGAGTAAATCTAGACCACAGCAAGGTCGTGCCGTTCGATAGCTATCACGCGTGGTCGCTCAACTTCGTTGAACACGCGGTGCACGACGATGAAACTGCCGGGTGAAAGTTTGGTATTCCAGATTTCCGGGGCAACTTCGACATCAAAGGTCGATGTTATGGCCCGCATGAGGGCAGGCAGCACAGGTCGGTGTGAGCAGATGACCATCGGGCTTCGTTGCTCTGAAAGCTGCATCATTCGCTTCCGTGCCTGCTTCGGGTCCAGTTCAAATCCCTCTTCGCTAAGTGTGGATTCAAAGTGCACCTTGACATCTAGGAAGGTGGCCAGTCCCGCAACAGTTTCAAGGCAACGGGTGGCATCAGATGAGTGCACCGTTTCAATGCCGAATGAGTCAAGCAATGGAATCAAGGACTTGGCTTGTGACCTACCTTTGTCGCTCAGGGGGCG
>CAJBZP010000060.1 GCA_903960135.1 uncultured Actinomycetes bacterium
CATCGTCGCCCTGCTTGGCATGTTTGTACTGCGCATTAACTTCTTCAACGGGCTCGCCCTAGCTGCAGCCGTGGCGGTCCTCTTAGTGATGTTGTCGGCGCTGTGGATGCTGCCAGCACTGCTTTCACTACTTGGGGCAAGAGCACTGAGCCTGCGAGCACCCTGGTCGAGGCACCCACAAGCTTTCGATCCGCAAGCCTCGCGTTGGAATTCGTATGGCAAGCTCTTACAACGCAAGCCAATAGTTCCCGCACTTATTGCATTAGCTATCGTCGCCGGCTTGGCCCTACCTGCAGCCTCGATGCAATTGGGTTTCCCGGATGACTCCAGCGCCGCCCCCGGTAGCCCCCAGCGCACCGGTTTTGATCTCCTCGCCGAGGGTTTTGGCCCCGGGGTTAATGGGCCATTTTTCATTGCTGTCCAAACCTCAAGTAAGGATGACTTCGATGCCCTGGGTAAAACGATAGCTGCGCTCGAGGCGACACCGGGGGTAGCGCAAACCATTCCCTCCTCAGGCATGATGCCGATCCTGAAACTAGATAAATCGGTATTCGGATCCGGCGGCACAGTCACCTCGGTAATCGTTCAGCCAACCACCGCGCCCTCCGATCCTGCAACCGGCGCCTTGCTGGATCTAATTCGCACCGAAACCGCACCAAAGCTCTTAGCCGACTCCGGTACGCAAATTTATGTGGGCGGCACCCAAGCTGTCGCGGAGGACTTCACCACGCGATTAACGGCCGCACTACCGGTGTTCCTGCTTCTCGTTGTCGGCTTGGGCTTCATTGCACTGATGCTGCTCTTCCACTCGCTGCTCATCCCGTTAACGGCCGCTCTAACCTCACTACTTAGCTTCGCTGGAGCGCTCGGCGTCACTGTTGCGGTATTTCAATTGGGATTTGGTGATTCGATCCTCGGAGTCACCGGCACCGGCCCGATCCTGCCTTTCTTGCCCATCATGGTGTTCGCCGCACTCTTTGGCCTCTCGATGGATTATCACGTCTTCTTGGTTTCGCGCATGCGTGAAGAGTGGGCTACCTCTCAAGATAATTCGCTCTCGGTGCGCCTTGGATTAGCCGGCTCCGGGCGCGTTGTTGTCGCGGCCGCCGCGATCATGACGAGTGTTTTCTTGTCATTCGTGCCAACACCTGTTGACACCATTAAATTGTTCGGAGTTGCGCTCGCTTCTGCCGTCCTAATCGACGCCTTCATCATCCGACTAATTTTGGTGCCTTCTTTGATGACTCTGTTCGGTAAAGCCAATTGGTGGGTGCCACGTTGGCTCGGCCGCGTGCTGCCAAATATCCGACTTGAATAGCCCGATCAAATACCTACCAGCGCGGCAGTGCCTTTCCGGGGTTCAATATGCCCAGCGGATCCCATGCGGCCTTCACGCGCGAATGCAAATCAATCGCTACCTCATCTAGCTCGAGCGCAAGATGGGCGCGCTTCAGAGTGCCGATGCCATGTTCACCGGTTACCGTGCCACCAACTTTTAGCGCGACATCAAGGATTTCATTGAACGCGACCATCGCACGAATTGCCGCGCCTTCATCACCGCGTGGCACAACAATTGTGGGATGCAGGTTGCCGTCACCTGCATGGCCAAAAGTGCCGATAAAGACATCGTTCCGCTGCCCAATCTCGCCAATCATGATCATCGCTTGCGCAAGCTGCGAACGTGGCACCGCAATGTCGTCAAGAAGCCAATCCCCCATCATCTCTAGGGCTGGGATCGCCATTCGCCGGGCGCCTACGAGCATTTCGGCTTGCTCTGGGTCCTCTGACCGGTAAGCCTCCGTGGCACCATTACGCTCGCAAATCTCGAGCAGCAGATCAGCTTCGGCAATACCCGCGCTGCCAGCAGCATCGGTCTGGGCAATTAGCAATGCACCCGCGGTCGTGTCGAGACCCATAGGGCGCCAGTTTTCTACGGCCGTGATTGTCGCTTGATCCATAAGTTCAAGCATGCTCGGGGTCAACTGCGCCATTATCTGCTCAACTGCCAGCCCAGCAGCACCAACATCAGCGAACACAGCTACCGCGGTCGTTGGAGGCGGTGGCAGCGCACGCAACTTAAGGCGTGCCATCGTCACGATGCCAAGGGTGCCCTCGCTGCCGACCATCAACCCGGTTAGATCGTAGCCAGCAACACCTTTGATGGTTCGACGCCCGATTCGCGTTACCCGACCGTCGGCGAGTACAACTTCGAGCCCGAGAACCGAATCGCGAGTCACCCCGTACTTCACGCAGCACAGGCCACCCGCGTTGGTGTTTACATTTCCACCAATTGAACAGAAATCTTTACTCGCTGGATCCGGGGCATACCAAAGCCCATGCTTTGCCACCTGCTCGCGTAAGTCGGTGTTGAAAATCCCGGGCTGGGTTTCAACATAGCCATTTCCTGCATCGACATTTAACACCTCACGCATCTTTTCCACGCAGACGATGAGTGAGCCGTCGATGGCATTTGAGCCACCCGACAACCCCGAACCCGCACCCCTTGGCACCACCGGGATCCGATATTGGTGCGCCGCCTTCATGATCGCACTTACCTGCTCAGTTGAGCGCGGAAACACAACCGCTATCGGCTCACCGGCCTGCGAGCCGGTCGATCTGTCGCGCGTATAGGTAGGCAGGCGGTCTGGATCAGTGACTACGTCGCCATCGCCTAGTGCAGCATCACACACCGCGAGTAGGGCATCCTCATCGGTCATGTGCTGATACCCATACTTTGCGCAGGGGTTCGTCAATCTCCCAGCGAGTTTGCTCACCTGCCAGTAGCCGCCCGACGGTTCCGGGGGCCAGTTCAAGAACCGAACCATCCGGCAACAGGATGCGACCGCGGCCACTCAGCACCACAAAGACCTCATCGTTTTCGGTATCTGTCGAAACGCCGACCGAATGCTCCCAGACCCCAATGGTCATGGTGTCGGTATCACCGATGGTCACCGACCCGGTAGTTACCCCGCCACTGACATCGCGGGCATCGTCAAGGGGAATATGCGCCACAACGATACGCGTCGGGTCATCTACGCTAGCCATCACTGAACCCTATTCGAGTGCTTCCGCTGCCGCATCGGCTGCCACGAAGCCATGGCCAACCAAGACGTGCACCCATCGGGATGCGCCCGCAGAGAGTGGGCAAAGATGGGGCCCGGCCCTCGTAGCTCAGTCGGATAGAGCGACCGCCTCCTAAGCGGTAGGCCATGGGTTCAATTCCCGTCGAGGGCACCACCTCAACAGGCGGCTTCGGGGCTAGCTTCCGGGTTTGCGCGGGCCGAGCGCTTGCTGGCGCAGGTCCAGGGCTAGTTGAGCAGGTCGAACGAGTGAATCCGGTAAGCCTTCCTCATCGCGAATTCGCAGGAGTTCTTCCTGTTCAGCCCTGATCATTAAACGCCTGAGGTCAACCGAGGTCGGCGCCAGTTGATCGGGTTCTACCGCATCCGCATCTTGCGCAATGGCGTCAATTCGCCGCTGGGTCTCCGACCGCAACGCCTCGATCACCTCACGCTCAATGTGCTGACCCCGCAGATCAACGGCCTCCTCAACCTCATCAAGCTCCTTTAAGGCGGCGTAGGCCAAGGCTGCATCGAGTCGGCGGGTGCTTGCCTGCCCATCGACTTCTTGAACTTTGAGTTTGCGGGCGATCGGCCCGATCGTTTGCGCCAATAGCAAAGTCACCACAATTACCCCAAAAGTGGTCGCGACAACAACATTGCGAAACGGAAACGGATCCCCAGACGCGATGACTAACGGAATTGAAAATGCAGCAAGTGCCGAGATGGGCCCTCGCGCACCAGACCAACCCACGATGAAAGCACCACGAATCAGCCGCGAGGTGGGCTGACCGTGGAACGTCGGCATCCGGCGCCCCAGAACACCGACCAAGCCCATCACAAAGACAACTCTCGTCACGATAAGGGCTAGCACTACCGACACAATCAAGATTGCGACAAGTGACCTTTCCTGGCTGGAAACAGCAAGGAGGGTGTTAACCAACTCAATCCCCACCATGAAGAAGGCGAGCGCCTGCAATACGAATGTCACGTGCCGCCATAGCATTGCGCTTTGCAGCCGACCGGGGTTTCGCGCTTTCGTGGATTGTGAATGCGCGGCGTAGAGACCCGCAATAACTACCGCGAGAATCCCTGAGCCTTCAAGTCGGTCAGCTACGAGGTAGAGGCCAAATGGAGCAACTAGAACCAAACTATTAGCCGCGATAGTGTCATTGCTGCGAGCTAGCACCAAAGCCAGCACCCAGCCACCCAATAAACCGATGCCGACTCCGACGACTATCGCAAGCACGAAAGCGACACCGATCTGTAGCGCGGTGATGCTGCCGGCGACCGCCGCCAAGATCGCAACACTCAATGCGGTCAAACCCGTACCGTCATTTACGAGGCTTTCGCCCTCGAGAATCGAGACTAACCCCCGGGGCAGCGCAGCCTTGCGTGCCACTGTGCTCACCGCAACCGCATCGGTGGGGGCGAGTACGGCGCCTAAGGCAAATGCCACCGCAAGGGGCATTGCCGCAATCTGGAACGCCACGCCACCAACCACCAACGTGGTGGCAATGACCAGGCCGACGGCAAGTGCCAGTACCGGCCGGCGCACCCTTCGGATATCAAGGAAGGACGACCCGAGTGCCTCACCGAAGACAAGGGGCGCCAAGATCGCGATAAGAAACACTTCGGGGTCCGGCACCGAACTTGGCCCCATCGGCAGGGCTCCCACAATCGCACCAGCGGCCAGGACGGGCAATGCCATTCCCCAACCGCGCTGACGCGCAAAAATCGCAATCAAAACAGCGACAATGGCTGATGCTGCAAACCAGCCCAAGATGCTTTCCATTGCTATTCACTCACCGCCGTAGCCCACAGCAGCAATACCGCGTACACCGTGACGCCGATAGTGAACCAGCCAAATTTGGCCGCCTTGACATCAGGTAATTCCTCACGAAAGACACTGGTGAGAATTGAGCCGGAAAGGAACGCGACCGGGATTGCGACTGCCAGTTCAGTTGTTGGGGGCAAAGCGGCAGCGAGCACAAGGCCAAGGAATAAGGAGCTGACCAAAATCCACCGGGTCAGATGCGAGAACCGGGTTGGATGCGCCTGGGCGAGATTACGGTCGGTAAGGAGAAAGTGCAGGCCAAAAGCGACCGCGAAAAGCAATGCGAAATCGAAGCCGGTCGCAACCCTAGAGGGCATCGTGTAGGTAATCACAATATTCAAAACCGCATAGGCGCCCACATGGACCACATAAGTAAGTTGAGTTGGCCCAGTATCAACCCGAGCCCATGAATCCAGTCCATAAAACACGAGCATGCCGAGCAGGGCTATCAGGAAAATCCCAGACGCCAATAGCGGGGCCGGCACCACATCGGAGGAGACTTGATTGGTGAAGGCCACCTGGCCGTCTGCGAGGTCTGGGAGTAAGTGCAAGAACACATAGGCGATGGCCGTGCCGCCGGCGAAGGAGGTCACCGCCTCTTGGTGCCGCTTGGGGATCTTGAGCAGTAATGGAGCCGAGATGTGCATCGCCGCCATGAGGAGGGTCAGGGCTAGGGCCACCAGCGCCGTGTTCGTCGACACCGCGCCCACTACGCCAGATGCCGGAGATTTGTGGTGAAAATCGGCAGCCGCACAACCGCACGATAGCCCCTTCGGGGGGTCGGGTTGGCGCGCCGCGGCCTATTGGGCACGATAGGCAGATGACGAACATCAGCACCGCACCGCCAGCGGCCAAAAAGCCACGGACCGGCCGCCGAGCCGTTTGGATCGCGGTGCTGGTTGCGATCGCTTGGGTTGCCATCAGCGGCGTGGTGGGGCCGCTGGCCGGCAAGCTCAACGAGGTGCAAAAGAATGACAACGCCTCCTTCCTGCCCGCCTCCGCTGAGTCAACCTTGGTGGCCGATGAGCAGGCCGCCTTCAGTGACGACACTTCGTTCCCGCTACTCGTAGTTATCACGCGCCCTGATGGTGCAGCGATGTCCGCTGAGGACGCCGCGGCTGCTGCTGCATTCGCCGCCGCAATACCTGGCTTGACCGTAGAGGGCAACACCACGGTCGCCGATTTTCTTGACCCGGCTCCGATAATTCCGTTTCCGTCACAAGATGGTCAGGCTTTCCTGATCAATGTGCCCATCAATGGCGAAAAGGGCGGCGAGACGCTCGATGGCGGCGAACTCGCCTTCGGCGGCATTACTGCCGCGGTGCGCGAACTGGCACTTAAGTACCCGGCCCTACAAATCAATGCGACCGGCCCGGTCGGCATCCTCGCTGATCTGATCAAGGTATTCGGTGCGATCGACACTACTTTGCTAGGTGCCACCGCACTCGTGGTCGCAATAATCTTGATCGTCGTTTACCGCAGCCCTTTCCTGTGGCTCATTCCACTGCTTGCCGCCGGCTTTGCGCTCTCCACGGCAAGTGCGATCGTCTACTACCTGGCCAAGGCCGATGTCCTCGTACTCAATGGTCAAAGCCAAGGGATCTTGACGGTTCTCGTCTTCGGCGCCGGCACCGACTACGCCCTTTTACTTGTCGCCCGATATCGAGAAGAGCTCCATCATCATGTGCAACATGCTGACGCAATCCGTGCCGCACTGCGCGGCGTGGTTGAGCCGATTGTGGCAAGTGGTGCCACGGTCATCATCGGGTTGATGTGTCTACTGCTCAGCGAACTGAACTCAAACCGATCACTCGGCCCCGTCGGTGCGGCAGGTATCGTCGCGGCACTATTGGTGATGTTGACTTTTCTACCCGCCCTGCTAATCATCCCAAGCGTAGTTCTGCCAATACTCGCATTTATAGTGCCGGCGGTGGTCGGACTCATCCTTAGCCTCATCACCGATATCGCGATCGGGCCATTTCTCATGGTCGGTGGCGTCCTGGCAACTATCACCATTATCTGCTGGGTGGTCTTTGGGATCTTTCGCATCACCCGCCCTAGCTGGGGGCCTTTTAGTCGCCAGAAATTCCCGCCCGGCCGTTGGGTCTTTTGGCCAAAAGTCCCAGCAGATGACGACGTTGACGAGCGGCTTTCGGGTATCTGGTCAAAACTTGCCGGTGGGGTCGGCCGGCGCCCGCGCCTTACCTGGATTGCCACCGCGCTGCTGATGGTTATCTTCGCCGGCTTCTCACTCACTTTAAAGGCTGACGGCATCACGACCACCCAGGCATTCGTCGAGCGCACCGATTCGGTCGTCGGCCAAGAGAAATTAGTTGATCACTTCCCCGGTGGCTTAGGTACGCCAACAATTGTCATGACCAATGCCTCGACGCTCGACACTGTGATGACCGATATGCAGCAGACTGAAGGTGTTGCGGCGGTGGCGGCCTATACCGGCCTGCCACCGGGCGCACCAGGCTCTGAGATGGCCGAGCCCATGATCATTAATGACCGTGCGCAACTACTAGTGACCTTGTCAGCGCCGGCCGATAGCCAAGAAGCAGCTCAATCCGTTCAACTGCTGCGCGATCGAGTACATGCACTCGACGGGGCCGATGCCCTTGTTGGCGGGCAAACCGCATCACAATTAGACGTAGATATCGCCTCAGTGCGTGATCGAAATATCATCATTCCGGTGGTGCTGTTGGTCATCTTCATCGTCTTGATGCTCTTGCTTCGCTCGATACTGGCACCCGTGCTGTTAATCGGCACCGTATTGCTCTCCTACTTCGCCACCCTGGGTGTCTGCGCACTGGTATTTGATAATGTCTTCAAATTCGCGGGTGCCGACACCTCATTCCCACTTTTCGCATTCGTTTTCTTAGTGGCCCTCGGAGTCGATTACAACATCTTCTTGATGACTCGAGTCCGAGAGGAGTCCATAAAACTTGGCACCAGACCCGGAATTCTAAAGGGCCTCACGGTCACCGGGGGTGTCATCACTTCAGCCGGTATCGTTTTGGCCGCCACGTTCTTGGTACTCGGCGTACTGCCCCTGGTGTTCTTGCGTGAGATTGGGTTTGCGGTTGCTATCGGTGTACTGCTGGACACTTTCATCATTAGATCAACTCTGGTTCCGGCACTCGCCTACGACATTGGCAAGAAGATCTGGTGGCCCAGCAAACTTGCGAAAGCACCTGACTCAAAGCTTGCATCCTGAGTCGGCCCCCCGGTTTCATCCGTCGGATCGGGGAAACCGTTAATAAAAATCTGTGCCACCCGGTCCACTAGCTCAAAGAGCGCCAGCTGCGGGATGGCACCGGTCAGTGCCGGTTCCACCGCAACAAAGGTGTCGTTGACATCGGCCTGCGGCTCAGTGAACTCAATAGGATCCGCCGCTGCCCGCTCCATGTAGTTTTGCCAGGCTAGGTTGTGGGTTAGGTAGGCGCCTTGTGCATCCAAGATCGTCGTGTGCCAAGGCATTACCAAAACCTCGGCAACTTGATCCCCGGCGTCGGCGATGCTCAGTTGGGCGTACCCGGCCACATTCGCCAGTTCAGTGACCAAAGCCTCGCGGTCGGCGGTTACCGGGTTGTCAAGACCGCCGTAGGCATCGAACGCTGCACTGACCGAATCTTGGGTCTGGGACATCGTCAACTCGGAGTTCTCAATGGCGATAACCAGTGCCTGCATCTCGATATTTCGAGCGAACCAATCACCGGCAATCAGCCCAAAACTGGCCAGTGCGACCACAAAGGTGACCGCCCCCAGCACATAGGGGACCCAACCGTGGTTATTGCTGCGCGGTGCGACCGGACCACTTTCTGGGCTGAGGCTCACGAGGTAATCATGACCTATGGCTGACCCCAATGGACCCCAAGGGCTGGTCCGCCCTGCCACCCGGGGCTACCGTTAGCCCGTGACGACGACCGAACTGACCAGCAACTGGCGCACCGGCTACCAGCAACTAGTCGATACCCTCGCGGACCAATACGCCCAAATCCCAGTCGGTGCCCCGATCCGGCTGGCAAAGAAGACCTCAAACCTGTTCCGCCCACGAGCCGAGGCAACCTCCCCCGGGCTTAATGTGGCCGCCTTCGACGGAGTACTCGAAGTCGATATCGAAAGCCGCACGGCTCAAGTGCTCGGCATGACCACCTACGAGCACCTGGTTGACGCGACATTACCTTTTGGCTTGATGCCAATGTGCGTGCCGCAATTGCGCACCATCACCCTCGGCGGCGCCGTCACCGGGCTGGGCATCGAAAGTGCGAGTTTTAGGCACGGCACCCCGCATGAATCAGTCATCGAGATGGATATCCTCACCGGGTCCGGTGAGGTTCTCACCGTTAGCGGTAGCGCCGACGATCCGAACCGCGACCTGTTCTTCGGCTTCCCCAACTCCTACGGCTCACTGGGCTATGCGCTTCGCTTGCAAATCGAGCTCGAACCGGTTAAGCCTTTCGTGCATCTGCGCCATCTGCATTTCACGACCGCAACGGCAATGACAGCGGCAATGGCCGCGATCACCGCCGATCGCACCTTCGAGGGCCATCGCGTTGATTTCTTGGACGGCACCGTGTTTTCGCCAAGCGAGCAATACCTAACCCTCGGCGAGATGGTCGATACCCCCCCTGCCAAATTGCCGATCAGCGACTACACCGGAATGAACATCTACTATCGTTCGATCCAGGCCAAGACCGAGGATGTCATCACCATCCACGACTACCTATGGCGCTGGGATACCGATTGGTTCTGGTGCTCGCGGGCCTTTGGCGCGCAGAAAAAACTCGTACGCCGACTTTGGCCCAAGCGCAAACTGCGCAGTGACGTCTACTGGAAACTCATCGCCTTC
Source organism: uncultured Actinomycetes bacterium (assembly GCA_903960135.1). Taxonomy (GTDB): domain Bacteria; phylum Actinomycetota; class Actinomycetes; order S36-B12; family S36-B12. The sequence goes on from CAJBZP010000060.1 coordinate 9,752, forward strand.
GACCGGCGCCATGATGTTTCGGGCAAGTTGGGGCGGCTGCGTGGTGCGCCCAAGCGTGAGCCGGTGGTCCAAGATATTGAAGTACCAATTGAGCGGCTTGCCGAGTTCTTGGAGTTCTTCCACGTCGAAGTCGGTATCGAGCCGATCTGGGTCTGCCCCCTTAAACAACGTGACCCAAGCGCGCGGTGGCCGCTCTATGAGTTCGACCCTCAAACCACCTACATAAACGTCGGGTTCTGGTCGACCGTGGCCCTGCCCGCAGGCACCGAACCAGGTGCGGGCCGGGTAAATCGGCTCATTGAGGCGAAAGTTACTGCGCTCGACGGGCGTAAGTCGCTATATTCAACCGCCTTCTACGACCGCGATACTTTCTGGTCAATCTATGGCGGCAGTGTTTATGCTGGACTCAAAGAACGGTATGACCCGAACAGCAGACTATTGGGACTGTACGAAAAGGTGGTTGAGCGCCAATGAAGCTAGCCGATGCATTCACGATTGTGGTGCCCCCCGAGCGCGGCGTGGGATTTAGGGCTTTCGACGGATCAACCGCCGGCCCCGAGGATGCCCCGGTGGCGCTGGAGATCCTCGACCCCAAAGCCGTTGGCTATCTGGCTAGCTCCCCCAGTCAGCTGGGGTTGGCACGCGCCTACGTCAGTGGCGCCCTGGAAATCAGAGGCGATGCCTACGAGGCACTGCGCCGGCTCTACCCCTTTGACGCCACGCGCATCACCGCCGGACAGAAGATGAAATTGGGCCGCACCTTTTTGCCATACGCCTTCAAACGGCCCGCCCCGCCACCGCAGGAGCGCCGGTTAAGTGGCGGCCGTCACTCCAAGTCGCGTGATGCCGAGGCCATCCATCACCACTATGACGTCAGCAATACTTTCTATCGTTGGGTCCTTGGCCCCTCGATGGCCTACACCTGTGCGGTTTTCCCCAACCCTGATGCCTCCCTGGAAGTTGCGCAAGAGGAGAAGTTCGACCTCGTCTGCCGCAAACTCGGCCTGCAGCCCGGCATGAAGTTACTCGACATTGGCTGCGGCTGGGGTGGCATGGTTTTGCACGCCGTGAAAAATTACGGGGTCACCGCGATCGGCGTCACCCTTTCGCAACGGCAAGCCGAGTGGGGCCAAGGCGCAATCGAAGCCGCTGGATTGAGTTCTACGGCGCAGGTGCGTTTTAGCGACTACCGTGACGTACCCGAGTCCGGATTCGACGCGGTGTCATCAATTGGCCTAACCGAGCACATTGGTCGGCCAAACTACCCTTCCTATTTCAAGTTCGCCTACGACAAGTTGCGCCCCGAAGGTCGCATGCTAAACCACACCATCACCCGACCAAATGATGCACAGCCCACGCACTACCGCACCTCATTCATCAATAGGTACGTGTTCCCCGATGGTGAACTATCCGGACCAGGCCACATCGTGAGCGCCATGAACACAGCCGGCTTCGAGATCCGCCACGACGAGAATCTGCGCGAGCACTACGCCTTGACCCTTAAGCACTGGTGCCAAAATCTCGAAGACCATTGGGATGAGGCAGTCGCCGAAGCGGGCCTCGGCACCGCGCGCGTCTGGCGCCTCTATATGGCAGCGTCACGCCTTGGCTTTGAGCTCGACACAATTCAGTTGCACCAGACATTGGGTGTCAAGCTCGGTGCCGGCGGGGCCTCCGGGCTGCCACTGCGCCCGAATTTCTGATCGGGTCACTCTTAGTTGTCGTGCCCACCTGGCAAGTTCTACTCCCCCAGGTGAATCGGAATCACAATTTCGTTGTACTGCAAGAAGCCAGGTTTAAACGGCGGATCAAAACGACAAATTCGCGTTTCATCGGAAAGTGCAATTTTGGCTTCAGCAGCGCTTGCGCGAAGTTCTTGAACCTTCTTTCGTGAGAGTACTTCGGTAGCCCTGCCGCGAAATGATTTGGCAACGCATGTTTCGGTATCCAATTCCCGTAATTTGACTTGTGAATCGTTGGGATTTGGCATGTGGTCGAACGTACTGCCTGCAGGCATCACAAACGAGACATGCCATGCGGCGGGCTCGGAATTATCTGCTCTTTGGGCGGCAATCACTGGAGCAGTCATCGCGATTTTTTGTGACGACTTATTACCCTTTGAAATGTAATTGAATAATAAAGAGAATGCACTACTCGTTGCAGTTGAATATTGGGCAGATACTTCGACCTCTGCGATGACGCATGGAAGATATTTGCGAAGCTCAAAATCCTCATAGGTTTGCAGCACTTTAAATTCTTGCTGTTTAGTCATTAATCAAGTCTACTCTTGCGCATCACTATCGCTTAACTCTTAATCACCGGGTCGGCGGCATGTGGTTCGGCCCGACCATGTCAAGACCACCATCCATCACAATCGTCGTCCCGGTGATGTAGTCACCCGAAGGCGAGGCAATAAAGGCAACGAGGTCAGCTATTTCATCGGGTCGCTGCAACCGGCGCAGGGGAACCACCTCGGCCACCTTCGCCGGGTCCACTCCGTACCGATCGAAGGCTTCTGTGTGCACGATGCCTGGGGCTACGCCAACTGTGCGCACCCCACGGCTTCCCCACTCAACAGCCCAAGTTCGGATCAATGATTCAACAGCGGCCCGCGCGGCGCCCGAATGCGCCATGCCAGGCAGTGCCCCACGTGGCGTGATGGTGATGCAGATGACTTTCCCGTAGCCGCGAGGCAGCATGGTGCGGGTGGCCACCGCGGTGGTGAGATACCAGGTGGCGTCAAGGTTCAATCGGGTTACGGCACGAAAGCCTTTGGCGTTGATATCCTCGGCCGCTGCGACGAACTGACCACCGGCATTGTTCACGAGAATATCGATACCAGGTGTCTCCTGTAAAATGCGATCAAGAGCCGCATCGACTTGCTCCGGCTCACGCACATCAGCAATAACTGAAATTACGCTGCCCGCGGGAGCCATGCTGACGGTTTGCTCCAGGGTTTCCGCTGTGCGCCCCATGATAAAAACCTGTGCACCTTGTTCGGCAAGTTTGAGTGTTATTGCCCTTCCGATACCGGTGCCGCCACCGGTAACCAAGCCGATGCGGCCGGCAAGTGATTGCTCAGTCATTAAGTGCTGCCGCATCAACCAGTACATACATTGCAACATCGTCACTCAACTCGGTGTATTCGCCCGCGCTGCCGATGGAAACCCCACCCGGCGATCGTCGCGCTCGCACCAAGGCTCCAGGGAGAGCGCCGACTCGGCGTAGTCTTGTCATGGTCTGCGCATCAACTTGGATCGGCTCACCGAACCGGCGGACTGTTACCTGCACCAATTCAGTGCTGGTGATCAGCGAGAGCGGACGCACCGCGCCGACTAATTCCTCGGTGATGTCGAAGTCTGGGCGCAGTTCCTGCAAGCCAGGTATTGGGTTGCCATATGGCGAAACCGTTGGATTGCCTACGAGTTCGAGCATCCGCCGCTCGACGGCATCGCTCATCACATGCTCCCAGCGACAGGCCTCTGCGTGCACATCCTCCCACGGGATCCCGATGACTTCGACGAGCATGCATTCAGCGATCCGGTGCTTTCGCATGACGCGCGTTGCCGCCTCGCGCCCAGCGGCGGTGAACTCCAGATGGTGATCCCCGGGGGCCACCAGAACTAAGCCATCGCGCTCCATCCGGGCCACCGTCTCAGAGACCGTCGGACCACTTTGCGCCAAGCGTTCGCGGATTCGAGCCCGCATTGGCACCACGCCTTCTTCCTCAAGTTCGAAAAGGGTGCGCAGGTACATCTCGGTGGTGTCGATCAGGTCGCTCACGGCATCAACTTACCCGAGGGCCGCGGCTATTAGTAATGACAGCGCAAACCCGGCCACGACCAAGCCGCCGGTCCACTCGCGCTCCACCTGGTATGCGTCTGGGATCATCGTGTTAGCAATCATGGCTAGCAGCGCGCCGGCAGCAAAAGTCTGCACGACGCCGGTGATGGTGCCATCGTCACTGGCCAGCAGGGTATATCCAAGGCCGGATGCAATGGCACTGGTCGCAACTACCGCTGCGTACATCAGCAGCACTTTCGGTAGCGTCCACTTGCGGGCTCGAAGCCCGGCCGAAGCCGCCATGCCTTCCGGCAGATTAGATAGTGCGACACCTGCAAGTAGCGTGGGGCTCACCCCGCCGGCAAGGACACTGATCCCGAGAACAAATGACTCCGGCACTCCGTCAAGCACGCTACCTAAAACAATGGCGAGTGGATTGCCGCCGGTGCCAGCACTGTCCTCAACTTTCTTTCCCACCGCGTGGTCCTTGCTCCCACGGCTTTCCAGGATTTTTGTGCCGAACACGAATACCGCAGCACCAGCGAAAAGTGATAGCGCAAGTAGCGGAAGACTCAGTGATAGCTGAGCATCGGCAACTAGGTCATATGAAACCGAGCCGATCAACAGGCCGCTACCGGCTGCCATCACGATCGCGGTCAACCGAGGTGATGGCTTGAACGCATAAGCCAAGATCGCGCCTACCAGCAAGGTGGCGGCAGAGAGCGCACCCCATCCGGCAGCACCAAGCACAACGACACTGTGCCCTAAAGCGCCAACGCCCACAACCCTTTAGGCTGACTTGGTGCCCAGCATTATGTGGTTTCGCCGCGACCTGCGGCTCCTCGACAACCCCGCTTTGCTAACGGCGCTGTCGACGGCGAGCGCCAGCGCCGGCGGAAACGGTCGGGTTGTTCCCCTATTCATCGTGGACCCGGTGCTGTGGGGTGCGGCCGGGCCGGTACGCCAGGGGTATTTAAGCGCAGCACTGGCCGCATTGGACACCGCCTTGGGTGGCAACCTGCTGATCAGGCACGGTAATCCCATCGACTGCATCCCTGAGGTGGTCGCCGCCACGGGCGCCAGCAGTGTGCACATTGCCGCCGATTACGGGCCGTACGGAAGCCAGCGCGATGTCGAGGTTGAGCTCGCGCTGGGTACGGTGCCACTCGTTCGGACCGGTTCGCCCTATGCCGTTGCGCCGGGTCGAGTCATCAAGGATGACGGCACCGCGTATCGGGTCTACACCCCGTACTTTCGCGGCTGGCTGCGTCACGGTTGGCCTAACCCGGCCGAAGATGTGCCGGCTGACGCAAATTGGTGGCAGGGAATGCAGTGCCATGGCATCCCGCCGGCCCCCGACCTCGGCACCCTTGTCTTACCCGAGGCGGGTGAGCGGGCCGCGTGGGCGCGCTGGGAGCAATTTCGCGCCAGTGGGCTGTCGACCTATGGCGAACTACGAAACCGCCCCGACCTAGCCGGCACCAGCGCCCTTGGCCACCACCTCAAATGGGGCGAGATCCACCCGCGCAGTTTGCTCGCGGAGTTATCCGATGCGGACGAAGTTTTCCGTAAGGAGTTGTGTTGGCGGGAGTTCTACGCCGATGTGCTAGCGCAACGACCCGATACCGCGCGCGTCTCCCTTGACCCGCGTTTTGATCACGAAATGCGTTGGTCAGATAACGCTGACGACGTTTTCGAGGCATGGGCAACCGGTAACACCGGGTACCCATTTGTTGACGCTGGCATGCGGCAACTGCGCCGCGAGGGCTGGGTCCACAACCGGGTGCGCATGGTGGTTGCCAGTTTCCTGATCAAGGATCTGCACATCCCTTGGCAGCGTGGCGCCGGCGAGTTCATGTATTGGCTGCGCGATGGCGACCTTGCGAGTAACTCCCACGGCTGGCAGTGGACAGCCGGTTGCGGCACCGATGCCGCCCCGTTCTACCGGGTGTTCAATCCGGTACTGCAGGGCCTGAAGTTCGATCCAGCGGGTGACTACGTGCGTCGATACCTACCAGAACTGGCCCAATTACCCGGTAAATTGGCGCACGAACCGTGGCTTTGCCCCGATGGCTATGCGGGCGGGTACCCGGAGCGCATCGTTGACCACCACGTGGAGCGAGCGGTCGCCTTGGCGAACTATTCGGCGATCAAAAAACCGACCGCCTAGCATTGCACCATGCCGACGATCGCAGTGCTGTCCATGAAAGGTGGGGTGGGCAAAAGCACCATCACTTTGGGTTTGGCCAGCGTGGCTTGGGAGCGAGGTCAACGCGCGCTAATTGTTGATCTGGACCCGCAAGCAAACGCAACCATGGGCCTCGATGTGCTCGCCCCGATTTTCACCACCAATGATGTCTTGGCTGATGCCCGACCCGGTATTGCCGCAGATGCGGTAACCGGCACCGGCTGGGCCGCGCACATCAAGGTCATTGCCGCCGAGCGCGCCCTTGAGCACCGAAACACCAATGAGGGCCGGCACTCAGCCCTGCGCCTGCGCGCCGCGCTCGCCAGCTTGCCTAGGTCATACGACCTAGTAGTTATCGATTGCCCGCCATCACTTGGCGAACTCACGCGCAATGCCTTAAGTGCTGCGGACCTAGCCGTTGTCGTCACCGAACCTGGTTACTTCGCACTACACGGCGCAGCACAAGCCTTGGAGGCCGTCGAAGTTATCAAAGGCACCACTAACCCCGGCCTGCGCACGGCAACCATTGTCATCAATCGCGCCCGCCCGCACTTAGCCGAGCAGCAGGTTCGCATTACTGAACTGCGCGAGGCCTACGGGGATTTGGTCAGCCCGAGCGTGCTACCCGAGCGCACCTCAATACCCCAGGCCCAAGGTGCCGGTATCCCGATTCACGCCTGGCACTCACCAGGAGCCCGTGAGATCTCGGACCTCTTCGAGGATCTTTATGACGAAGTCCTGCCAGAGCTCAAGATTGGATTGCCATGAGTGAGTCAAGTGTTCCCAATCAACGACCGGCGCTGGCTAAGGCAGCCGATGCGGATCTGCATCCAACCACCCCCAAACTTGAGCCAGTCGATGATCTGACTAGCAAAGCGGGCAGTGCCACCTCCGATGTGATGCGCCCGCCCAAAAAGGAAAAACTCGTAACCATCAAGCTCGATATTCCCAAGTCCGTCCGCAAGGCACTTCGCATCGAAGCCGAAAAGCGCGGACTTAGCGTCAACCAACTGATCATCGCGGTACTCAGGGATCGCACCCGGCCTTAGTCGACAAGTTGGGTCACGGGATGGGGTCACGGGATGGGGTGACGAGCGTCGTACCGCCAAAATGACGGTACCGCTCGACTCAAACCGAGTGCAAGAACTACGCAGGCAACCCCGCCCGAAACCACCGCGAACGCCTCACCGGCAAGCGCGGCCACGGCACCGGCCTCGACGTCACCAAGCCTTGGTCCGCCCGCAACCACGACGGTAAATACCCCCTGCAACCGGCCACGATATTCATCCGGTGTGGCCGCCTGCAGGATCGTCGTGCGAAAGATCGCCGAAACGTTGTCGGCCGCACCCGCGATGATGAGGAATAGCAAGGCCAACGGCAACCAGCGCACCAAGCCAAATGCCGCAATAGCGCTGCCCCAAACCACGATCGAGATGACCACCCAGCGGCCCTGTGCGCGCACCAAGCCCAACCGCCCGCTGAAAATACTCGATAACAGGGCGCCGACGGCCGGCGCCGCGGCTAAGAATCCCAGGACGGTGGCGACCTCGCGCATAGATCCGCCGTACCACAAGGCGGCAATCGCTGGAAATAGCGCGCGCGGCATCCCAAATACCATCGCGATAATGTCTTCGTAGAACGACATCTGCAGATTGCGCTTGCCTTTGAGGAAGACAAAGCCCTCCTTGACCGCACCCCAACCGGCGCGCGGGCGGGCGTCACCGGGGATGAGGATCGGCGGCAGGCTCGGCAACCGCCACATCGCCCAGACCACGATGGCGAATGCCACAACGTCGATTGCATAGGCCGCACTAACGCTGCCAAATGCTGCGATCACGATGCCGCCGATAAGTGGCCCGACCGTGAAGCCGATATTCCAGGTGATCATGCTGAGCGCGTTGGCCGCCGGCAGCATTTGTGCTGGCACCAACCGCGGAACAATCGCCTGCCGCGCGGGATTACCAACCGCGAAAAACGCCGACTGAACAGCGACTACCAAGAATAAGATGCCGACGGAGTTGATCGAGAGAGCGGACTGAAGCATGAACAAGACCGAACAGCCCCAGAGCCCGAGCGCACTGATCAAGCCCACCAGCCTGCGGTCAAAAGCATCCGAGAGCGTGCCCCCGTACAACCCGAAACCAATTAACGGGATCAATTGGAAGAGCCCGACCAAGCCAACCATGAAGCTGGATTTGGTTAGGTCATAGACCTGCAAGCCGACGGCTACTGAAGTCATCTGCTGGCCGACGTTGCTAACGCCCAGCCCGATGAAGAGGCGCCGATATGGTGCGCTGACCCGCAATGGACTTAGGTCAGCAAATATTCGAGCCACTGTGCAAATCTATGCCTACCGCTGCCAATTGACTTGAAACGGGCTAAGGCGAAAGCCGCTCGAGGGTCCAAGCGCTTTGGTCGTCCAAGGCCGCTGCGCCATGGCGCGCAGTGAAGCGCAGTCGGTCATGTAGTCGCGAGGTGCGGCCCTGCCAAAACTCGATAGTGACCGGGCGGATAAGCCACCCGCCCCAAAAATCGGGCAGCGGTACGTCGATGTCGGTGTAATCGTCAACCAACTCATGGAACCGCTCGTCGAGTATCGAGCGATCCTCGATTACTTCCGACTGCCGGCTGACCCAAGCCCCAATCTGCGAATCCCGAGGGCGAGACGCAAAGTACTCCGCCACCTCAGCGCGCGCGATGAGTTCGGCGCGCCCGACAACCACCACCTGTCGATGCATTGCGAACCACGGGAATGTCGCGGAAGCGTTCGGGTTGGCATGAAGTTCCCGGCTCTTGCGCGAGCCTAGATTGGTGTAGAAAGTAAAGCCGCGGGCATCGGCGCCCTTGAGTAGCACGGTCCGGGTACTCGGGGCACCGGTGGCATCCGCGGTGGCGAGCACCATGGCATTGGGTTCGACCACCTCCCCCGAGTTCGCCGCGGCAAACCACGTCGAGAACGCGTCAAGTGGTTGCGCGCCGAGGTCGGCTGCGGCCAGGGCGCCGGTCTCATAGGACACCCTTAGGTCGGCAATTCGCGGGTCCATAACCTGATCTCACCACGGCCCCACAAAGTCGCGCCACCCGGCGGCGACATCGCCCCCCGATAAGTGTTGGATAGGGCTTAATCCCGCCCGCTTCAAGGAGGAACCGTGTCAGAGTTCGTGCCCGGACTCGAGGGGGTCATTGCCTTCGAGACCCAAATTGCCGAGCCCGATCGCGACGGCGGCGCACTGCGCTACCGCGGGGTTGATATCGAGGATCTAGTCGGCCGGGTGTCCTTCGGTAACGTTTGGGGCCTGCTCGTAGACAATGAATTCAATCCAGGCCTACCACCAGCCGAGCCATTCCCTATCCCGATTCATTCCGGTGATGTGCGCGTTGATGTGCAATCGGCGATCGCGATGTTGGCACCAGCCTGGGGCCTGCACCAACTCCTCGATATTGACGACGACACCGCGCGCGAGAACCTAGCCCACGTTTCCGTCATGGCTTTGTCATTCGTCGCCCAGGCCGCACGCGGGCTGGGCCTTCCCATGGTGCCCCAGACCCGGATCGATGAAGCTTCGACAATCACCGAGCGATTCATGTTGCGGTGGCGCGGTGAACCGAACCCCAAGCACATTCAAGCGATTGACGCCTACTTCGTCTCCGCCGCTGAGCACGGCATGAACGCGTCTACTTTCACCAGTCGGGTCATTGCATCAACGGGCGCCGACGTCGCGGCGGCGATCTCCGGCGCCATCGGAGCTATGAGTGGCCCACTGCATGGTGGCGCACCTGCACGGGTCCTTGGGATGCTCGAAGAAGTCGAGCGCACCGGCGACGCCGACGCATACGTGCGCTCGGTCCTCGACAACAACCAGCGCCTGATGGGCTTCGGGCACCGCGTCTATCGCGCCGAGGACCCAAGGGCCCGGGTGCTCAGGCGAACCGCACGTGACTTAGGTGCACCGCGCTACGAGGCGGCGGCAGCCTTAGAGCAGGCAGCACTAAGTGAGCTTCGCGCCCGTCGCCCCGACCGCGTCCTCGAGACCAATGTGGAGTTCTGGGCCGCGATCGTGCTCGATTTTGCCGAGGTTCCGGCGCCGCTGTTCACCTCGATGTTCACCTGTGCGCGACTGGCTGGTTGGAGCGCCCACATCTTGGAGCAGAAGAAGACCGGCCGATTGATTCGCCCGTCCGCCCGCTATGTCGGACCGGCACCACGTAAACCAGAGGCGGTGCCCGGCTGGGATCCGGTAATGGTCGCCCCCACCGGCTATACCCCAACTTTAGGAGCAGAGCGTTGAACGAGATTCACATCCCCGCTGATTTACTACCCACCGACGGCCGCTTCGGCGCCGGCCCGTCCAAAGTCCGCGAGGAACAAGTCACCGCGTTGGCTAAGGTCTGGCAGTCCTATCTGGGCACCTCCCACCGGCAAAAGACCGTCAAGTCCGAGGTCGGCCGGCTTCGCGCCGGGCTCACTTCGCTATTTGCCCTACCCGCAGGTTACGAAGTGGTGCTGGGTAACGGTGGCTCCACCGCATTTTGGGATATCGCGGCATTTGGTCTCATCAAGGACCGAGCCCAGTTCCTAACTTTCGGCGAGTTCGGCGCAAAGTTCGCCGACGGGGTGCAAAAGGCCCCATACCTCGGCGAGCCAACCATCATCAACACTGCACCAGGTGACGCTCCCGCATTCGCCGCCGAAGCCGGTGTCGACGCCTACTGCTCACCGCATAATGAAACATCCACCGGTGTCGCAATCCCACCACTTCGCCCAGTCAGCGCTGATGCGGACTCGATCGTCATCATCGATGCCACCTCCGGCGCCGGTGGCCTGCCCGTTGATCCTTCGCAGTTCGACACCTACTATTTCGCCCCGCAGAAGAGCTTTGGCTCGGACGGTGGCCTGTGGTTCGCGTTGCTGTCACCGGCGGCCATCGAGCGCGCAGCGAGCATCGCGGCAAGTGGCAGGTGGATCCCGCCTTTCTTGGATCTGCAGACGGCAATTGATAACTCGCGACTTGACCAGACCTATAACACCCCGGCTTTGGCAACCATTTTCTTGATGGCCGAGCAGGTTGACTGGTTCAACGCCAACGGCGGCTTGAGTTGGTGCACCGCACGCACCGCTGAATCATCCGGCGTGCTGTATGACTGGGCGGCGGCCAACCCGATCGCCACCCCATTTGTCCAGGACCCGGCCAAACGCTCGGCGGTTGTTGCGACCATCGACATTGATGACTCCATCGACGCCACGCTCATCACTAAGGCACTTCGAGCAAACGGAATCGTCGACACCGAGCCTTACCGCAAGCTTGGGCGCAACCAGCTTCGAATTGCTGTTTTCCCAGCGGTTGAGCCCGACGATGTGCGCGCCCTCACTCGCTGCATTGATTACGTCATCAACCAGCTTTCGTGACACCAGCTGTCACCACAAATCACACCCCGGTGCGCGACCGGGTCACCTGGATCTCCTATGTGCAGATCTCTTTCTTCGCTTGGTTCATGTACAGCTTCGGGGCCACCCAGGCCCTATTGCGCGATGAGCAGGGCACCGGTCTAGTCCTCGCCTCGCTGCACGGCACATTCTTGTCTATCGGCGGCCTCCTCGCCGCCGTCAGCGTCGCCAGACTCATGCTGCGTTACGGCCGCGGGCGCGTCCTGCGCCTAGGATCCATCGGAACGATCATCGGGGTTCTGATTCTGACTTGGCCCGGGGTGAGCATCGGCGTAACTTTTCTCGGGGTCTTCCTGGCCGGTATCTTCGGTACTTTCATCGTTGCCACAGTTAATGCGTTCCTGCTTGATCACGAGGGCTTGGCTGGCCCGGCGGCACTAACCGAGGCAAATGCGCTGGCCTGCTTCGCCGGCCTCCTCGGGCCATTGGTGATCGGCATTGGTGCCGCGACCTTGCTCGGCTGGCGCGCGGGCATGTACGTCGTAATTCTCGCTTTGATCGCGGTCGAGATCTGGCGCGGGCGCAACACTGAAGCATTCAGTGAACCGCCGGAGATCGTTGCCAAAGTAGAACGAGGCAAGATACCGCGGGCATTTTGGTGGTCATGGTTACTACTCGTTTGCGTTATCGGTGCTGAGTTCTCCCTTACTTTCTGGGGCGCGGATCTACTACGCGAGAGATGCGGGTTCGGGCCCGCCGCTGCTGCGGCATCGCTGGCCTCGGTTGTCGGCGGGATGTTCATTGGCCGAGCCTTCGGCGCTCGCCTCGCGCGCGCCTTTGACACTGAGTCGATCCTGCGCGTGGCCATGGCATGTGCACTTGCTTCCTTCGCCATCGCTTGGTCATTTACTTGGTGGCCCGTCGTTATTTTCGGGTTATTCCTCACCGGTATCAGCATCTCCGTGCACTGGCCCCTGAGCGTCTCGCGGGCCGTAGTGGCATCTGATGGCCTTACCGATCGGGCCGCCGGCCTGGCGTCGGTCGCCGCGAGCATTGCCTCAGGCATTGCCCCCTTTGCCCTCGGTGCCCTGTCGCAAAGCATCGGGTTTCATCTGGCGTTCTTGATGGTGCCGGTATTCCTCGGCTGCGGGTTGGCCATCTTGCTCACGAAGCCAGTTCACCAACCGCGCCCAGTCTGAAGTCACTTCCACTCTGGGCCGAAAGTCCCTCTCCCGTTAGTTTGCAGACCGTCCTTGGCCATCATTACCGCGCCCGAACACGCAGCAAACTCAATCGTCTTGTGACTGTGTCATAAAGGAGTTATCCCCACGAAAGAGGAGGTCATGATGAAGGTCAGCAGAAATACTCAGCGAATGCTCATCGGGGCAGCAACAGTGGCAATTGCTTTGCCCGCCGGTATCGCAGCAACGTCTTCGGCAACTGCGGCAACAAGCACTACCACCGCTAAAATGCTTCAGGCAATGGTTGCTGAAGAGAAACTCGCCCACGATGTCTATACGGCGCTCGGTAGCCGGTATGACGTGATGATTTTCAAGCGCATTGCCAGTAGCGAGTCAACTCATCAGGCAGCCTTGCGCGCAGTGATGACTGCCAACGGCGTCATCGACCTTACATCTGGTGATCCAGTCGGAAAGTTCGATGATCCTGCAGTTCAAGAGTTGTACGACGACCTAGTCGCCCAAGGCTCGGTTTCTTTGTCTGCTGCCATGCAGGTTGGCGTCACCATCGAGAAACTCGATATAGCTGATCTAGATACCGCACTTGCCGCGAATCCAGCGGCCGATGTCACGGCGGTGCTTGATCTACTCCGGGTGGGCTCCGAGCGTCATCTTGCTGCCTTCTCTGGTGACAACATGAGACTAGGCATGGGACAAGGCATGGGACAAGGCATGGGTAACCGCCGCTAGTTATCTCATGGGCCTAAGAGTCAGCGAACGCGATGCCGGTATTGACACCTGAAGCAGCCGGTCATCGCGTTCGCTCGCTATTAGCAGTGCTCGACTATCGGCCGTCCAAGTAATGGCCTCGCCTTGAAACTGATAAGGCAAGGCAATGCGGGCTACTTCCGGGCCCGGCGGTAGCCCCGAATACACCACCGCATTGACGTAATCACGCAGGACATATTTTGTGCCATCCGGTGAGATAGCACCATCGGTTATCAGGCCACCCTCGATCTGGAGTTTCCTGGCAATGTTCAAGGTGTTTGGCCGTAGTGGATACGGCAGCGAATACAGCGAGCCGTGCGCGAGTTGCTTGGTGACCACCCAAAGTCGCGGACCGGACGGATCCGCGAGCAGCGCCTCCGCATTATGGGGTCGGTCGCGGTAGGTGAACCGGTAAACCCTGGCGCGCACCGTTTGCGAGGTCAACCCCGCCGGCTCACGTATTCCTAGCACTTCAACTTCCGGCCAGTTATCTCGGTTGTCACCGATATCGCCGAGCCAGATTACGGGGCGGCCCCGCTTGTCGCTGCCAACCGCAATCGATTCGAAGTCGCGGGCCCTCGCGCCGGTGATTTTTATGGTGGCACGGGTCGTGCAGTTCTGCGAATCGACCGCATAGATGACCGGGCCACCGGATGAGTCATTGTGTAGCCAGATGGTGTGCGGGTGCTGGATAGAGGTGGCCAGCCCGCTGATCTCGGTGAACCTTGAATCCTTGAAAGTGCAGACCACCGTGGTTTGGGCGGTTGCGGCCGGCGCCCAGGCAACCGTGAGGGCCGAAGTCCCGAGCAGGACTGCGGCCCACACCTTGGTACTGCGTGCCTTGCGGATCACCGGCTCATCAGGGCAGCGATCACCACAACAGCCACCGTGGAACACAGGACCACGAGCGTGATGATGCGTCGCGTTCGCGGGTCCATACGCTCAGCCTACGGCCCCCTAACCTAGGCCGAGGACCCCCTGAATCGGATCGATCGCGAAGTAGATGACAAATGCGATTGATACCACCCACATCAGCCAGTTAATGCTCTTGGCCTTGCCAACCGCGATCTGAATGATGACCCAGGTCACGAATCCCGCACCAATGCCGTTGGTGATGGAGTAGGTGAATGGCATCAAGGCGATGGTCAAGAAGGCCGGGATTCCGATTTCATAGTTCATGAAGTCGATGTGGCGGATCTGCGTCATCATCAAGAAGCCGACCACGATCAAGGCAGGAGTGGCGGCCTCGTAGGGGATGACGGTAACAAGTGGCGAGATGAACATCGCGACCAAGAACAGCAAGCCGGTAATGATCGAGGCGATCCCGGTGCGTGCGCCTTCACCGATGCCCGACGCCGACTCGATATACGAGGTATTACTCGATACCGATGCCGCACCACCAGCAACCGCTGCGATGGAGTCGACAACCAAGATGGACTCAAAATGCGGGATATCGCCGTTCTCATCGAGGAGTTCGGCCTCACCAGCCAGACCAAAAGCGGTGCCCATCGTGTCGAAGAAGTCACTGAGCATCAGGGAGAAGATCGCGAGCACAGCCGCAACCACCCCAATGACCTGGAAGCTGCCAAATAAGTTGAACTGACCGAGCAACCCTAGGTCTGGGGTGGCCACTAGCTGGTCTGGCACCTTTGGCACATTCAAGCCCCAACCCACCGGGTTGACGGCGCCGTCCGCGCCAAACTTCGGGCCCACCTTGGCAACGGATTCGATGATGATCGCCACCACGGCCGTCCCCAAAATCCCGATGAGGATCGCGCCGCGGACTTTCTTCACGACCAAAATAATCGTCAGGATTAACCCGAAGCAGAAAGTGAAGATCGGCCAGCCGGCCAGGGCGCCGGCTGGTCCAAAGGTCACGAGTACCGGACCCGGGCGCACCAACCCAGAGTCGACCAGCCCGATAATGGTGATGAACAGGCCGATTCCGACCCCGATGGCGTATTTAAGCTGCTCGGGCACCGCATGGAAGACCGCGGATCTAAATCCGGTCAACACCAGCAGCAAGATGAGCACGCCTTCGAGGACCACCAATCCCATCGCGTCCGCCCAAGTCATCTGCGGGGCCAAAGTGAACGCCACGAAACCGTTAAGGCCCAGGCCTGCTGCAACGGCCACCGGGAACCGGCCGATTACGCCCATCAAGATCGTCATCAACCCGGCAACAAGTGCCGTGGCCGCGGTCACCATGGTGATGGCCTTGACCACGTCGGTGGTGCCGCCGATGAAGTTGCCGTTCATGTCCTTGGCGGTCCCGATGATCAGCGGGTTTAGAACTACGATGTAGGCCATCGTGAAAAAGGTGACGAAGCCACCTCGAATTTCACGGCCGTAGGTTGAACCACGTGCACTAAGTGAGAACCAGCGATCCATGCTGCTGGTCGAAGCTGGGGGGGCAGTGACGGCCATTATTCCTCCGGTTGGCGCCGACAGTCGGATCACAATTGGTGACCCGGGTTGTCGGCCAGGGGGAAGGCTAAAGCAGCATCAGCCCGACGTTCCGCGCGCAGACTACCGTAGGAGACATGGTGAATTCAGGTGATGAAGGCACGTCGTTAACTGCAAGTTCACCACGTGCGCAACATCAGGACAATGCGTTAATTCCTATCACAGTAGGAACAGGAGTTTGGCTATTTGTCGGTATCGCCTTGGCCCTCTTCCACACCCAACTGGGTATCGAGAGCTGGTGGATCACTGTCGCCGGCATCGGCTTCATCAGCGGCGTCGGCGGCGTCGGCTACCTCAAGTACCGAGCCCGCCGCGAGCAGCGTCTCATCAGAAATACCAGCGCCGGTTAAATCACCCGGCACCTGGCCATCGTCGGACAAATCTGGTTCCGTTAGATCCAGGTGATCCCAGCCGAGTTCATCGGTGGCGTTCTCGGCCCGCGCAGCCACCGGGTCAAGAACCACCTCAGAGTGCCCACCACAGCCGTAGTTCATGGCAACGACATGCCCATCAGCGGGGGCGATCAAATTGGCGCAAACCCCGAACAACTGGCCCATCGGTCCACCGATCGGCAACAAGAACCCGCAGGTGCTGCAGCTGTTGGTCGACGACCTAGCCATCGCCGCGGCCGGCCCCATTTCACCTTCGTACCACCGTTCGGCTGCTTCATCGCGGCCCACCACCGATAGCACCCGCACCCGGCCCAACCCAAGTTCCCAGAACCCGGTTAGTGGGCTGGCCGAGGCCGCCGTCTCCAAATCATCTTCACCGGTGAGCCCGGCGATCAAGCGGAGATCATCGGCCCCGGTGACGAGGACATCGCCGACCCCCAGATCCCCTGGCAGCACCCGTTCACTCCACGGCACCCAAGTGGGGGCCACCAAAGCGGTTGGGCCCGGCAGCAGCACGACATCGCAGACGGTGACTTCGGTTTGCTCAGGGGCCCGAACCACCGTGACCGCCCAGCGCCAGCCGACATAGCCGGGGTGCAAGCAGGTAAATAGGTGGGTCGCCAGGCGCTCATCTTCCATCGCCATCCCCAGGTGCTCCCCGACATAGTCGGCCTCGGCCTCGGTAACGGCGGCGGCACGCGCCAACTCGGTGGCCGCGGCCAGATCCTGATCGTCTCGCACCTTTTGCATGCCCCGATTGTGGCCCACCGGGGCCAGTTCAAGTGCACCGCCCTGCGCAGGTGGCGCCGGCGCTGAACTGGGCCACCCGACCGACTTTGCTGGGTGCGCGCCTTTTCGTCGTCAAACCCGGGTTTTTTAACCGTTTAACGACGAAAAGGCGCGCGGTCACGGAAATTGGGCGGGCAAGTGGCTCGGCCAAACCACCGGCTAGGGTCGCACCCGTGCTCGTTGACTTCGCCGTCGTTGCCACCACCTTTGCCCTCATCTTCCCCGCCGAGCTACCCGACAAAACCTTCATCGCCACCTTGGTGCTCGCCACGCGCTACCGACACCTACCTGTCTGGCTCGGCGTTAGCGCAGCATTCGCAGTGCAAGTCACGATCGCGGTGACCGCCGGCGGCCTACTGGCTCTCCTCCCCCAAAGATTGGTGCTCGGGGTTACCGCGACGCTCTTCGTGGTGGGGGCGGCAGTACTAGTAATCGGCGGCTTGAAATCCCGAGCCGCCGAATTCGCAACGGAGCAAGACGAACAGGCAGCGCTCGAGGCCAAGGTGGCCGCCGACGGTGCTCCTTCGGGAGACGAAGTTGACGTAGCGAAAGCGACCTCGCCTTGGCGCGTCTTCGTTACCAGTTTCGTAATCTTGTTCACCGCCGAGTGGGGTGATCTCTCCCAAATACTGACCGCCGGGTTGGCCGCGCGCACCGGCCAACCATTTTCGGTCTTCATTGGCTCGTGGGTCGCCCTGATTTTGGTCGCCGGCATCGCCGTGCTGGCCGGTCGCTGGCTTCAGCAACGAGTGCCCATCTGGCGGATCCGCCTGGTGTCCGGCGGCATCCTCGCGGCCCTGGCGATCTGGACAATCGCGGAATTCGTCCGAATCTGAAGAGGTGAGGCGTCAGGTTATCTAACCCAGTTGGCTACGCGGCAGCTAGCTGAGTTTCGGAAATTGCAGACCGGCAAACAGTACGTGTTGACAGCTGTTTTCAAGATGGTCAGGTTTCAAGTCTTCTCATTTAGTCTCTTTGAATTGGGGAACCGGTGCCACCGGTGGAGTTGTTCTTTGGTGGCCTCTTAATCCGCAAATCACCACTCAACAACTTTTTTTTACTCTTCATTACCCTCAAAGCACTGACCCGACATGCACGCCGCCTCACCCATATACACGTAGGAGGGGTTTAAGGTGCCGCCGATAACACCCGCACCCGGGCGCACCCAACCAACACCAAGTGCCAACCGATCACTGGCCGCCGAACTAACCGGGGCACTAACTTCACTCTTCGACATGTAATCCCATTCCCTTAGTTGTGAATTTCAACAATTCATCTGTTTACTCTTCGTTACCCTCAAAGCACCGCA
>CAJBZP010000061.1 GCA_903960135.1 uncultured Actinomycetes bacterium
AGCAGCAGCAGCAGCAGCAGCAGCATAAATTAGTTGCTACTGAGGTTTCGAACTAGCCGAACCCAGCTCAATTGCGCACGCAGTTCTTTGCTCTGCGCAAGTGGGCGCAGGTGCTCATGCAGGTCGGCGAGCTTGCGCGCGCCCCGCACCGGGCTCGCTGCCGCGGTAGCAAGGCGCCCGGCAAGGGGCTTACCCTGGCCACCGGTAGCCAGGCCTACCTGCTGGCCACTTTGCACTAGGTAGTTGATGACGATCCCCTCGTCGATCACCATGCCACCGCGCACCACGGCAACCAGGCTCCACCAACGGTCATGCAGCCAACCAGATGGCACTTGCAGGCCACCGGCGAAGTTGCGCGGGCGCAGCATGGAGGCACCGCCGGTGGCGATTGACTGCCTTAGCGTGTAGCGCAATTGCTCGACGGGGCCAAGGCTTGGCCAATCACTTGGCACCGGAAAGGTGCCGCGCAAGGTGCCCTCCCAGTTGTCTAACCGGCCAGAGCCAACCAGATTGCCGTCACTGGCAACCATCAGTGCTTGCGGATGTTGGTCGAGTAGCTCGCACTGCCTAGCGATTCGATCCGGCTGCCAAGTGTCGTCATGATCACCGAGTGCGACTAGATCCGCGCCGAGGTCAGCGGCGACCTGCACACCTTGCACGAAGTTACTCGCGATCCGGGTCGTGATATTTCTAGATGACGATGTGGACTGCCTAACGTGAAACGGGATAGCACTTAGTGCCGCCTGCTGCTCGAGCAGATTGATGGTGTTGTCGGTTGACCGATCGTCGATTACCACGATGCTCATCGGTGCCTGGGTTTGTGCCAGCACGCTAGCGATGGTCTCGGTAATCCACTGCTGCGAGTTATGGGTGACAAGCACCGCCGCCACCCGCGACTGCATTACTTCACCCCATGGTTTACTAGGGAGTTAATCAACGCCTCGTATTGATCGGTTACCGAATCCCACTGATAGGCCGATTGGATTCGCCGCTGGCTCAAGCCGCGCAGCTCAGCTAGCCGGTCGGTCGACTTGCCGGCAGCAATGTCATTGAAAATCTCCTTGAGTTGATCGACATCGCCCCAGAAGTAGCCTTGGTTGGCGGTGACCTCACGATTGAATTCGACGTCATATGCGAGCACCGGCGCCCCGGCGCCCATCGCGCGGAGCAGACTCGGGTTCGTGCCTCCGACCGAATGACCGTGGATGTAGGCAATCGCATTTCCGTACAGTTGGTCGAGTAGCTCTTGATCGTAGATCGCACCGGTAAATCGGATGCGCACATCACCACGTGCACCCGCGCGCACTTTGTCGACATACCACTGCGAGTACGGTGCGCTGCCCACGACAACGAGTTGGCGGGTCTCGTTGCTCGCGCGATACGCGTGCACGGCTTCGAGTAGATGATTCTCCGGCTCGAACCGCGCGACGATTAAGTGGTAATCCTGCGCGGAAAGCTGCAGCTCGCCCAGTCGAGTACTCGGGGGGTTGATCACCTCGGCCCCGTAAGGGATGACCACGCAATCGCGGCCATAAGTCTTCTTGACGTAATCGGCGATCGCCTGCGCATCTGCGATCACCTCCTGGCCCCATTTGATCGCTGCCTTCTCGGCCCACCGGTAATACTTGGCTCCGGCCCCCCGCCACTTCTCGCGCTTGGACTCCAGGCCATCGAGATGGATCGCGGTCGAGATCCCGGCCAACTTGAGCGGCTTGAGTAACGGCGCATTGCCGGCATTTAGCAGCAGCACCACATCGGGGTGGTCCTTGATTATCGCGTGGGCGGTGCTCGCGGTCGTATGGCTCAAAGTCTCGGCCAGCCGGTGCCGGATAGCGGGTGCATTTACCAACTTCATGCCCTCGTATTGGGTGATCTGCTGCCCCGGATTCCGGCAATAAACCGTGACCTCATAGCCCCGGGCGGCCAGGCGCTTGCCGATTTCCTCGACGGCGGTCTCGAACCCACCATGCCTCGCGGGCACCCCCCGCGTGCCCATCAACGCAACCTTCACCCGCCCAGCGTACGTGGCTCTGGGTTTGGCCCGGCTCGCTGCTAGCCTCGGCGGGGTGCAGGTGCAACCGTTATCCATCGAAGGCGTCTGGGAGTTCACCCCGCTACTGCGCCAAGATGACCGTGGGGTCTTCCTCGAAGCGTTCAAGCAGAGCACTTTCGCCGAGGCGGCAGGGCACCCCTTCGATCTCCAGCAGATGAACATCTCGGTCTCGCGCGCCGGCACGGTGCGCGGGATCCACTTCGCTGACGTCCCACCTGGGCAAGCTAAATATGTGCAGTGCCTGTCCGGTCTCATCTTGGATGTGGTCGTTGATATTCGAGTTGGCTCACCAACCTTCGGTACTTGGGATGCCATCGAACTTGATGACGTCGAACGCAAGGGGCTTTATATCGCCGAAGGCCTCGGCCACGCATTCTGCGCGCTGTCAGATTCGGCAACCGTTGGTTACCTCTGCTCCGAGCCATTTTCGCCAACGCGTGAGCACGGAGTGCACCCCCTTGACCAGACCCTGAATCTGCCCTGGCCCGATGGGCAGAATTCTCTGCTCTCCACTAAGGATGCGGCGGCGCCATCACTAGCCGAGGCACTCGCACTTGACCTTCTGCCGAAATATGACCAGTGCGCCGCGTTCTACGCATCAATGCTCCCCGGCAAGTGAAGTTGCTTAGACCGAGAATCAATCACATTTCACCCGTGGTGCTTTTCTTCCGTTGAGTGGTGCTAGCTACTCTTCACTACCCGCAAAACAATACGCACAAAACCATGCCACTCCGGTAGGCGTCGCGGGGCTTAAGGCGCCGCCGATACTGCCCGCACCCGGGCGCACCCAACCAACACCAAGGGCCAACCGATCACTGGCCACCGAGCTAACCGGCGCATTCACTTCCCGACCAGGCATTTAAAAGTCCTTCCAAAGGAGGCGGCGGTGCGCGGTTGCTCCACTGCGCCAATGAGAACATCGATACCGTGAAAATGCAATGCCTCGAAAAGACTCATGAATAGTGTCCGCGTGACGGCGGGCATTGTTGGGCCTGGAAATTGAGCTGTCCGTGAAGTCTCGTGCCGGCGTCGAAGGGTGCCAGGGGTCGGATCCCAGATAAGCCAGTTGAGGTCGTGGGTGTGACCTTGTGGTCGCGGATTTAACGGACGGCAACCATATTGCTGGCTGGGCGGTGTAATACGAAAATGAATACCAATTTGGTACCATCTTGTTATGAGTATTCAAATTGCTGTTCGACTCCCCGATCAATTGGTCAATTCGTTGGACGAATTAGTCACTTCCGGAGCCGCCCGTAGCAGGGCTTCGGTGATTGAGCGGGCGTTACTGCGCGAGTTGCGTTACCAGCACATGTTGCAAGAAGTCGAGATCTTGAACTCAGGTCTCGGTGTCGACGATGACCTCGAATCCCTAGCTCGGTTGAGCAGTAACGTTGTGTTGGATGTGGACTAATGCGTCCCATCCATATTGCACATCTGGATAAGTCCAGACCTGTTGTCTTACTCACCCGGGAGCTAGTGCGCAAATCCATGGCAAATGTGACCGTCGCACCAATAACCTCAACTATTAGAGGTTTGTATTCCGAAGTTCGGGTCGGTAAGGAGAACAACCTCGAGGGTCCTGGGGTTATTTCATGTGACAACATTCAAACCATTCCCCGGGAGGCACTAGGTCGGCAGATCGGTTGGTTGCTCGCGAAGCAGGAAACCGAATTGCGCGCTGCCATAAATCACGCTTTCGACCTCGAGATCACCACGGTCGAGAAGGGCTAGCGGCGATCGGCCCGTCGGCCCGTCGGCCGCCTTAAACGCCGCGCCCAGCCAACAAGTTAGCGATCCGTTCGCGTTTTGCTATTGCCTTTTCACCGCTGCGGTGTTCCCATTGGGTAGTGGCTCATCCGCGGGTCGCCACCCCTTCGGAAAGGACAATTCAATGCCTAGTGTGGAAGTTAGTGCCCCGGTTAGTTCGGTCGCCAGTGATCGGCTGGCCCTTGGTGTCAGTTGGGTGCGCCCGGGTGCGGGCAGTATCGGCGGCGCCCTAACCCCCTCTTTTTGTTGCTGCTGGTCTGGCATGTGCGGGTGTGCGTGCTTTGAGGGTAATGACGAATAGCTAAAGCTCCGTTGAGAAGGACGTGTTGAGTGGTGAGTTGTTGCAAGAAAATCGCAG
>CAJBZP010000062.1 GCA_903960135.1 uncultured Actinomycetes bacterium
CGCAGGGCCCATCGGGCAACCTCCGCAGAAGCACGGGTCGCCCCCGCCACGCACCCATCTGTGACCCCGGCTCGCACCGCGGCAATAGAAACCGCCAATGGATCTAGCAGCATGGCGTTGACCGCTAACTGATCGCCCGTGCCGCGGGTGAGCATTCGCTCCCCTACTTCGGTTAGGACAGCCGCAAGGTCTGGGTGCTGAATTGCCCAGGTGGTCGGATCTACTGTCTGGACTCCGGCACTTAAATTCCGCGGGCGCTGCGATGTGGCCAAGACCGGGAAGGCACCCAATTCGGCTAGCGACTCGGCCGCCCGTTGCGACCGCTCATCCGCGCCGTCGGCAAGGGCAATGGATCGACCCAGAGCAGCACTCTCTAGGCCCAAGATGCTGGCTTCCACAGTTCCTTGACGCACCCGCACCTCCCCTTCCACCCATTAGCTCTGAATAATGAATAGCCCGATTTTTTAGACGTAGTCCTTGTACTTGTCGAGGAAGCGGATTGGCTTGGAGAGCGCGTCCTTGCGGAATGGGTCGCCCAGTTCCCTGGTGCACATAATTTCGATCACGGTGGTCTTGCCCTCGTTCATCTGCGCGTCAACCGCGCGCTTAAGGGCCGGGCCGACGTCTGCTAGTTGATCAACAACTATCCCCTCAGCACCCATTGACTGAGCGATCGCGGCGAAACTTGGGTTATCCAATTCGTCCGCAACAAAACGGCGATCGTAGAAATCGACCTGGTTCTTCTTCTCCGCCCCCCATTGCCGGTTGTGGAATACCACCGCGGTCACCGGAATGTCGTGGCGGACCGCCGTCATTACTTCAACCATGCTCATCGCCCACGCACCGTCGCCTGCGTATGCAATTGCCGGCCGGTCCGGCTCGGCCGCCTTCGCGCCGATCATGGTTGGCAAGGAGTACCCGCAGTTGCCGAAGCTCATCGGGGCGAAGAAACTACGCGGCTCTTCAAACCTTAGGTAAGAGTTCGCGACCGCATTGATATTTCCAATATCCGTCGAGACCATGGCCCGTGGTGGCATCGCCTTTTCGAGCTCACGAAGAACTTGGCGTGGATGTAGCCAATTGCCTTCCTCGGCTTCTTGCTCGGCGATCATGTCGAGACTGAATTGATCGGTCTCATGAATCCAGGCGGTGAGCTCATCCTCCCAAGCGGCCTTCTCGGCGGCTACCTGGGCCGCGCGCTCCGCCTTTGTTGCATCCGAAGCCAAGGTGCGACCGGTCAGGCGCTTGGTTAGTTCAGCCGCGGTTGCTTTGGCATCACCGCAAATGCCGACGGTTACTTTCTTTACCAGACCAAGAGTCGTGTGGTCCGAGTCCACCTGAATGACCTTGGCGTTCTTGGGCCAGTAATCCAAGCCATGCTGGGGCAAGGTGCCAAATGGGCCCAGCCGAGTGCCAAGGGCGATTACTACGTCGGCCTTAGCTACCAGTTTCATCGCGGCCTTTGACCCTTGGTAACCAAGTGGCCCACACCAAAGTGGGTGGCTGGCCGGGAAGGAGTCATTGCGCAGGTAGCTGTTGACCACGGGTGCACCAAGGCGCTCGGCAAGTGCCTTGCACTCCTCGACCGCATCGCCCATGACCACGCCACCGCCGGCGATAATTACCGGGAACTTAGCGGTCTCCAGCAACTCAATTGCCTCAGCTAGCGACGACTCGCCACCGGGACCAACTTCGAGGCGTCGTGGCATCGGGATTTCAGTCTCGATTTCACCGTAGAACAAATCGCGCGGGATATTTAGTTGGGTTGGGCCGTGTTCGGACATCGCTCGATCAAAGCAGCGCGCGGTGTACTCCGCCATGCGCTTGTTGTTGCTGACATGTGCTTGGTACTTGGTGAACTCCTGGAACATCGGCAACTGGTTCGCCTCCTGGAAACCACCCAGCCCCATCCCCATCGTGCCGGTTTCCGGCGTGATCAGGACTACCGGTGAGTGCGCCCAAAAGGCGGCCGCGATGGCCGTCACACAGTTACTGATGCCGGGGCCGTTTTGCCCGATGACCACCCCATGGCGACCACTGGCCCGGGCGAACCCGTCGGCCATGTGCGCCGCACCTTGCTCATGGACCACCGGGATCAAGCGGATGCCAGCAGGGGCGAAGATATCCATGGCGTCCATGAAGGCTGATCCCATAATGCCGAAGATGTCGGTGACATCGTTGGCAACCAAGGTCTCCACCAAAGCCTCCGAGGGGGTCATTTTCTGCACCCCGGTGGCCACGGTGCGCACTGGTGTAGACGCGTTCTTTGCCATAAAAGTCCTCCTGCTTCGGCGCCCCAAGGCAAGCCAAGGCCGCGATTTGTGCCGAACTTATCCCAAATGCCCCGGAACATTCGCACCTTCTTTCTAAATTATTGGATTGTTATGTTCCGGAAAATGAAATGTGTATAGTCTGCTGGCATGTCCAGCCCAACCCAGCAGGTTGCCGTCGAATCCGGAGAATTCGCGGATTCCACCCCGGGTTTACGGCTATTTGCCCTCCTCGAACTGATCGGCTCCAAGGACCACTTCGTGTCCTTGCAGTCTTTGACCGAGGAGACCGGGTTTCCCAAACCCACCGTTTTCCGGATGCTCCAGACCCTAGAAACCGCGGGCTTGATCATTCGCCAATCCGATAAGCGGCAATACGGGACCGGTACCCGACTCAGGCGCTTCGCCGAAACCCTGCTCTTAAATGCCACCCAGGTCGGCACCCGGCACGCAGTACTACAGGCCCTCGTCGACGACCTAGGGGAAACCTGCAATATCACCGCACTCTCGGGTAACGAGATTCTCTATCTAGACCGGGTCGAAACCCAAGAGCCACTGCGCTTTAATTTGCAGTCCGGATCTCGGGTGCCGATTCACTGCTCGGCATCTGGCAAGGTGCTACTTGCCAACATGCCCCGCGCCCAACGCCATAAGTTGCTGCGGTACGCACCGCTTAAGCGACTAACGGCCAACACCATCACAACCCTTGAAGAGCTCGACGAGGAACTTAAGCGGGTCCAAAGCGTTGGATTCGCGATTGATAACGAGGAATTCATGAGCGGCTTGGTTTGCATGGCAATCGCCGTCCCGTCCGCGCATGGTCGTTCCAACCAGTGCGTCGCGGTGCAGGCACCGGCGATGCGAATGACCGCCGAAGACGCCGTAGCCCTGCTCCCAAGGCTCCAGAGCGCGGCGGCTGCCCTATTCGAAATCGAGGCTGAAGGCAGTGCAGTTAGCCCCAGTACCAATACCGGAACCTAGATTGGTCTTGCCATGAAAACTGACGATCGCACCGCCCAGACCCCTGACCGCGAGATAAGTGTGCGGGACACATTCGGCATTGACGTAGACATGGTGGTAACCGGGTTCACCGACCACGATGAGCATGTGCCGGAGGTCGATGCGGCGTACCGCTTCAACCCAGATGCGACCCTCGCCATCCTTGTCGGTTTCCAACGCAACAAAAGAGTGCTCGTGCAAGGCCTTCACGGCTCCGGTAAATCCACGCATATTGAGCAAGTCGCCGCCAGATTGAACTGGCCATGCATCAGAGTAAATCTCGATGGCCAGATGAGTCGCCTCGACTTGATCGGCAAGGACATCGTGGTGGTTCGCGACGGTGACCAAGTCACCGAGTTCGCCGAGGGTATCTTGCCGTGGGCATTGCAGCGGCCCGTTGCCTTGGTGTTCGACGAATACGACGCCGGACGCCCCGATGTGATGTTTGTGATCCAACGAGTGCTAGAACGAGCCGGAAGTTTGACCTTGCTGGACCAAAATCGGGTTATCCGACCACACCCGTACTTTCGCCTCCTGGCCACCGCTAATACCGTCGGGCTCGGAAATCTAAATGGCCTGTACCACGGCACCCAACGCCTAAATCATGCGCAGATAGACCGTTGGGACATCGTCGCTGCGCTGAACTACCTCCCGGCGAATGAGGAAATCGCGATTGTGCAAGCCCGGGTACCGGAACTAGCCGGTGCTTCCGACACGAAACTTATCGCCGCGATGGTGGCCCTGGCAGGGTTAACCCGTGAGGGCTTTCGAGCAGGTGATCTTTCCACCTTGATGTCCCCGCGCACCGTCATCATGTGGGCCGAGAACGTGCAGCTCTTCCGTGACGTCGATGCCGCATTTAGGGTTTCATTCCTCAACAAGTGCGACGAAACCGAGTACCCAATCGTTGCCGAGTACTACCAGCGTTGCTTCGACCGTGAACTAGCCGAAGCCATATGCCTAACGTAGCTGCGAATGGGTTGGCGGCAGCAGACCAGCCTTGGAGTACGGAGGCTCTCGACGAACTCTGCGCTACCACCATCCGAGCGATGTCACAAGATGCCGACCTGTGCTTTCGGCATCATCTACTACACCGCGGCCAGAACCCACTGCCACTTAATGCGCCACACCTACACCCACCTGCGACCGATACTGACTTTCAAAGCAGGCGCGGTGCAGCAGATGCCATGGCCTGGCGAATCACCTTCTCCGATGCCAACCTTCACGCAGCCTTGCTGCCAGAGGATCCGGTCGCCGCATTGGTATTTGAAATGCTCGAGCAGTATCGCGTCGAGTCATTAGGGGCAGATGAGCTTCCGGGAAGTCGAGCAAATCTCACCCGCAGATTCTTGGCTTGGTCCGGTGAATGCGAAACGGCAGGCCTATTAGAGACCGCTCACGGCCTTCTTGTTTTCTACGTGGCTCAGGTTGGGCGATCACGCGTGACCGGTGACCCCGTGCCAGATGACTACGGCGATCTCTTGGAGTCCACGAGGGGCGGCCTTGCTGACACCATCGGCCCTGAGTTCGCGAAGTTGCGACGGGTGCGCGATAGCCAGATCGAGTATTCGGTGCCAGCACTGGCAATAGCAAATGCAATCGGCGACCTACTCGCCACCGGCTCCAATCTCACCCAACAAGATGCCGGCGCGTCAGTGCGCGCCCGGATCCCCGGGTTAATTGACCTAAAGCCGGTGGCTAAGGATGCGAGTGGCGCTGAAATCGCGACCGGCGCTAACAACGGTGCTCACGCAACAGCACCACGCCCGGCGTACCAGGCCTTCACCACGAAATACGACCAGACCCTGCCGATTTCGGCGGTGGTCACCCCACGGTCCGCTCAGACTTATCGAACCCAACTCGATGAAATTGCCGCCAAGCACCGCCATGAGGTCAGCAGGTTGACCCGCGCGCTGCGCACCAGCTTTGCCCAACCAAAGTTCGATTCCTGGGAAGGCGGCCATGACGAGGGGCTCCTTGACGGACGACGCCTGTCTCAACTCATAACCGCGCCGACCAACCATCGAATCTTTCGGCAACTCACGGCGGTACCAACCCCGCAGGCATCGGTCACCTTTCTCATCGACTGCTCTGGATCGATGAAGAAATACCGCGAGCACGTTGCGCTACTGGTTGACATTTTTGCCCGCGCCCTTGACCTAGCAGATATCGAGTGTGAAATCTTGGGATTCACCACTGGTGCCTGGAATGGCGGGCGGGCCCGCACCGACTGGGTCCGAGCCGGCCGCCCGGCGCACCCTGGCCGGCTGAATGAAGCCTGGCACCTCGTAATAAAGGATGCCGAGACTTCGTGGCGACGGGCGCGAAACGGCATTGCATCTTTGCTCTCGACAAATATCTACCGCGAGGGCATCGACGGCGAAGCCGTTACCTGGGCCTACCGACGCCTAGCTGAGCGCGAGTGCGATAACCGCATCCTGCTGGTCATTTCAGATGGGAGCCCGATGGATTCGGCAACGAATCTGGTAAATGATGATGAGTACATAAACCGCGATCTTTTCAATGTGGTTTCCAGTATCGAAAAAGCGGGCTTGGTTCAGCTCTCGGCGCTCTATCTGGCCGCCGAACTTCCCGCGTGCTTCCGGCGTGCGCACCTACTAGATCCTGCGCAGCTAAGTGACTCAAAAGCGATTCGAGCAACCCTTGATCTGATGTCCAACCACCATAATCGCTTCTGAAATCTAACCTAAACCCTTCACTCAAATTCAAGCATCAATACCGCACATGAACGGAGGCGAAGGTCAGTTCCGCACATTCCTTCCAAAGTGCACATTGTGTGCATAGGCCACTGGCCCTGCTATTTAATGGGGATTGACTGCGCATGGTGGAAATAGTTCTGCGGGTCCCAGCGCTTCTTGACATCAACTAGGTTCCGCGGGTTCTTGCGGAAGTTGTCAAGGAAATATAGCCACAGCGCACTATCGACATCACCCGAGGCGTGCGTGCCGAGTTGGTTATCCGGATAGTTGTAGTAGCAACCACCCACTGTGCCGGTGGTGTCATTGGCCGGGTTCGGTGTGCCCCCGTATTCGGCATACACGGCCCGGTAAAGATCATTGATCCAGGTCAGCTGAGTTTCGGACTGCTCACGATACGCACCGGTGTTTCTCGTACCAGGCACCGAGTCATTGTTCCAATAGGTCTGGTACTGCAGTTTCATTATCGAAGACCGCTGGGGCACCGGGGTCGACGTCGCCGAATACTCATTGATCGCGCCACCGTAGCTATCGACCTGGACCAAAGCCTGTGACATATCAGCCCCCGCCGGGCTCACATTGAGCCAGTGGTAGATGGCCTCAACCTGAGCAGCTGGAAAAGCCTTCTTCATGTATGCAGATTTGTACTTGCCGAATTCATTTGGCCCAATCCCATTTAGATTCTGCAGTGCTTCCAGATAAGTGAGATGGACTGCGGACTGACTCGCAGGTGCCGTACTCATATAGCCGGGATGGCCCCCGAGGGGTTGGCGCAGGCGGACGGATGGCGCAACTGCTGAAAAACGCTTTTGTGCACTAGCCACACTTGCTTCGGCACTTCGGCGGTGCTGGGCGAAACTCGTGCCCGCGGGTGAGGCGACCTGCAATGTCATACCAAGTTGGCCCTTGGCCACGTGGGTGAGTCTTAAAAGGGTGAAATCAGTATCGGGCATCGTCGGGATCATGTCGGCGTAGGAGGCAAGCAAGGCAGCAAAACTCGCACTGGTCATATCCGACCAGTTCCAGGCCAAAGTCCAGATGGTCGCATGCTCTGGTGCTACCGGCGGATCGGCGAAGTAGTAGCGCGTGATCACCCCGAAGTTGCCGCCCCCGGCACCGCGAAGCGCCCAAAACAGATCACGTTCTGCTTTGTCACTACTTTGCTCCGAGACATGGCGAAGTTTCGCCGAACTCGAACCCGCGTCCCACGTGACGATGTCAACCGCGCTGAGGTGATCGACCGTTAGACCGTGCAGTCGCGACAGTAGGCCGTAGCCACCGCCGGTGATATGACCCCCGGCACCCACCGAATAGCAGGACCCGGCCGGCAGCGTCCTATTGAAGGTATTGAGCATCGTTCGATATACGGTCCAGTTCTCGCACCCAGCGTCAACGAAATAGGAGTTGTATTCGGGGTCGAAGCCCACTTGGTTCAAGGCAGACATATCGATGATGGCATGGGTCTGATCGTTATATACAAAGTTCTCATAGCAGTGGCGACCGGATGTGACTTTCACATTCTTGCCATGGGTCGACAGCGCCTCGGTAACTACGTCAGCTACCTGATCGGTAGTCGTAGGGGTGTAAACACCTTCAAGATTCGGTGCGAACCAGCGACGATTGTAGCCTTGACGATCACTGCGGATCACTGGCCGGCGTGTGCCAACAGCGCGGGTAGCGGCAGTTCGCACCGCCGTCGGGGTGCTAGCCAGGGCCGGTGCCGGCACGAGGCTGGTTAGCCCAACCGCGCCTACGGCGACCGCCGCACCGGTTAAGAAATTGCGCCTTGAATAACTTGAATCCTGCTGCTCAACTTCGATGACTTTGTCCGCCGGCCCATTGGGTGCACTCATAGGGAGAGCATCCTCGGCCGCAGGCCAAGTAACAAGCGCCGACAAAAGACATTTGATCCGGATCGGTAAAAGGTGGGGATCACCTCAGGTTTGGCACACCCGGTACGGCGCCACAGCCAAGGCGACACCTAACCGGTTAGGCTCAATGACCATGGCAATCCAAGGTCGCAGCTCCAAAACCCTGATCATCTTGATCCATGCCCTTGCCTATCTGGGAATTGCCCTTTGGGTGGGCATCTTCGTCATGGCGCTGCTCGGGCAGTTTGAGGCGAATAAGTGGATTGTGATGGCCCTCGCGATTGCCTTCGGGTTGCTCCACTTAGCGATTTCCCGGCTCACGACAACGCGTTCGCGCTTTGTCGTCACCTTGGGGTGGGTGCTGCTTGTAGGTGACTTGGGCTTAATGTTTTTTGTGACCTGGCGTGCGGCAATCCTCGTGATCGCGTCAATTGTGCTCCTCTTCGCGACGATTCGAGTTCTGCGGACGGTTCCCGATACGCCTTAGTAGATGGAATGACGAGGTCACGCACCAACAGCAACGAATTGGCGTGGACCACTTCGTCGGTATCGGCCATTCATGGACTAAATCGATATTTTGACACTGTCCAGATCCTTGGATAGGTTTTCGACGTGCCCACGCAGTTCGCCGACCAACTAGCCACGCACGGCGTCCAGGTGACCGTGCAGCGGGTGGCCGTGCTGAAGGCGGTGGCGGGTGCAC
Organism: uncultured Actinomycetes bacterium; assembly: GCA_903960135.1. Taxonomy (GTDB): domain Bacteria; phylum Actinomycetota; class Actinomycetes; order S36-B12; family S36-B12. The sequence continues at coordinate 8,561 of CAJBZP010000062.1, forward strand.
CCCATGCCACGGCCGAGGCCATTACGGCGACGGTCCGGGCGGAGTTGGGCACGATCTCGCGCCAAGGGGTTTACGACGCACTAGCGGTGCTGGGCGAAGTCGGCCTGATCCGGCGCATTGCACCCATCGGCTCTGCGGCCCGCTACGAAACCCGGGTAGGCGACAATCATCACCATATTATCTGCCGGTCCTGCGGTGAGATCATCGATGTTGACTGTGCGGTCGGCTTCACCCCTTGCCTAACTGCCAGCGACAGTCGCGGTTACGACATCGATGAGGCCGAGGTCGCATACCTGGGCCGATGCCCGAGTTGCTGCGCTGCCGCCGCTCGTCAAGACTTGCAATCTTCAACTGTTGATTAACACCCTTAAATGACACCGTCACATAGCTAAAAGGAGAGAGCGCAATGGATAGTGACAACAAGTGCCCGGTTTCACACGGCTCCGTCGGGGTGGGGACCCAAAACGAGGACTGGTGGCCCAACCAGCTAAACCTGCAAGTACTGAGCCAGAACGCACCCGCGGCCGATCCCATGGACGCAGGTTACGACTACGCCGCCGAGTTCAATTCCCTTGATCTGGCCGCGGTCAAGAAAGACTTAACCGCACTGATGACCAATTCGCAGGACTGGTGGCCGGCCGACTATGGGCACTACGGCCCGCTCTTTATTCGGATGGCCTGGCACGCAGCCGGCACCTACCGCACCAGCGACGGTCGTGGCGGCGGCGGCACCGGAATGCAGCGCTTCGCACCCCTAAATAGTTGGCCGGACAACGCTAACCTCGACAAGGCGCGCCGCCTGCTGTGGCCGATCAAGCAAAAGTACGGCCAGAAACTCTCCTGGGCCGATCTTTTCATCCTCACCGGCAACGTGTCACTTGAATCAATGGGCTTTGCCACCTTCGGCTTCGGTGGCGGACGCGCAGACGTCTGGGAGCCCGACGCCACTTACTGGGGCACCGAACAAGAATGGCTAGCAGATGGCCGTTACTCCGGTGATCGCGATCTGGAGAATCCGCTCGCCGCCGTCCAGATGGGCTTGATCTATGTGAACCCAGAGGGCCCAAACGGCACCCCCGATCCGATGGCCTCGGCCCGCGATATCCGCGAGACTTTCGCTCGCATGGCCATGAATGACTACGAGACAGTCGCGCTCGTTGCCGGTGGCCACACCTTCGGCAAGATGCACGGCGCCGGTGACCCCACCAAGTACGTTGGTCCCGAGCCCGAGGGTGCGCCGCTGCAGGAGATGGGCCTGGGTTGGATGAACTCAATGGGCACCGGCACCGGCGATGACACCATCAGCAGCGGGCTCGAAGGCGCGTGGAACTCAACTCCGATCACCTGGGATATGAACTACCTTGAGACCTTGCTCCGCAATGACTGGGAACTGACTCGAAGCCCGTCAGGTGGCCAGCAGTGGATCCCCGCAAATGGCGCCGAGTCGAACACTGTTCCCGATGCCCAGGATCCGAGTAAAAGTCATGCCCCGGTGATGACCACCGCTGATTTAGCGCTGAAGTTCGATCCGATCTACGCACCTATCACCCAGAACTTCCTCGACAACCCGGCCGAGTTCGCCGATGCGTTTGCTCGCGCATGGTTCAAACTCACCCACCGCGACATGGGGCCAAAAGTGCGTTACCTGGGCGCCGAAGTGCCGGCCGAAAATCTGATCTGGCAGGACCCGGTGCCACCGGTCACCCACGCCTTGGTAAACGACACCGACATCAAAGTGTTGAAAGCGAAAATTCTCGACTCTGGCCTTAGTGTCGCCGAGCTAGTGGCGACCGCATGGGCCTCGGCATCAACCTTCCGCGGCACCGATAAGCGCGGTGGGGCAAACGGTGCCCGGGTTCGCCTCGAACCACAAGTTAATTGGGAGGCCAATGAGCCGGCCCAATTAGCCAAGGTGCTGGGCACCCTTGAGTCCATTGCATCCGGATTCAACTCCGGTTCGCAGCAGATTTCGATGGCCGATCTGATCGTGCTCGGTGGCTGCGCCGCTGTCGAGAAAGCAGCTAAAGACGCCGGCCACTCGGTCAGCGTGCCTTTCACCCCCGGTCGCACCGACGCGACGGCGGAGATGACCGACGCTGAGTCCTTCGCGGTTCTAGAACCCACCGCTGATGGTTTCCGCAACTACCTAGTGAAGGGTCAGGTGCGCCCGGCCGAGCAACTCCTCGTGGACAAGGCGAACCTCCTGGGCCTAAGTGCTCCGCAGTTGGCCGTGCTCATCGCTGGCATGCGGGTACTTGGCGCCAATTACAAGGGTTCGACAATCGGTGTGCTAACCAACTCACCGGGGCACCTCACGAACGACTTCTTCGTGAACCTAGTCGACATGAGCACCACGTGGACCCCGGCCGATGACACCGAGAACCTGTTCGAGGGCAAGGACCGGACCACCGGTGCGGTGAAGTGGACAGCAAGCCGCGTCGATCTGGCGCTCGGATCCAACTCCCAGTTGCGCGCGGTGGCTGAGGTCTACGCGGCAAGTGATGCGAAGGAAAAGTTCGTACGCGACTTCATCGCGGCCTGGACCAAGGTGATGAACGCTGATCGGTTCGAACTCAAAAAGTAGAACCACCTAAGGATTGCGGCCCCCCTGGCAAGTAGCAGGGGGGCCGCACCCATTCGCCAGCTAACTAAGTGGCATGAATCACATTTGCATTTAGGTGAACAGTTGGTAAGCCACCGAGTTTAGGCGCTTTCTCACCATGCGCTCGACGCACCACCGTGTTGTACTACGAAGGTAAATGCGCGATCAAAATTCATCACATCAAGGAGAAAATATGAAGGTAATTCGACGCACTGCACTCGTTGCGGCTGCCGCAGCGGTAACACTCACGCTTGCGGCTTGCAGCAGCTCAACAGGGGCAGCAACCAGTGCGCCGTCCACCGCAGCAAGTGAAGCGGCAGCTACACCTGCCGCCGGTGGCACCATTGTCGATATTGCTTCAACAAGTGAAGGCTTTGGCACCTTGGTCGCCGCCGTTAAGGCTGCGGGATTGGTCGACACGCTTAACGGCCCTGGTCCGTTCACGGTGTTTGCCCCGACTGATGCGGCATTTGCCGCTCTTCCTGCCGGCCTACTGGATGCACTACTCAAGCCGGAGAACAAGGAGCTGCTCGCAAAGATCTTGACCTACCACGTTGTCTCAGGGAAAATCCTGGCCGCGGACGTAACCGATGGCGATGTTGCCACGGTTGAAGGTCAGTCCATCAAAATCTCAACGATGGACGGTGTCACGGTCAATGGCGCGAAGGTCGTGACGGTCGACGTAGTCACCGACAACGGAGTCATTCACGCAATCGATGCGGTAATCCTCCCACCGGACGTCGATGCGGCGGCTCTACTAGCCAAGTAATTGCTGCAGTGGCCCCGCGGCGACCGGTTCCTCCCCTTCGTCGCGGGGACCATTGCTTGGGTTCGCTTTAATGCGTCCAAATCTTAAAGATATGGGTCCAGCCATTTGCCCCGAGATTGGTCGACACTACTTGACCTCGTGCACCAGCATAAATCCCTGAGCCACCAATAACCGGCCGAGTGGTGGATTGCCCGGTGGCCAAGGTGGCTCCAGCGGGTGGATAAAGCGAGATACCGCCCACCACCAGCTGATTGATTTCGCTGCCAAATACGTAAGTCAGGTTTGACGAACGAATTTCTTCGCCGCTGGGAATGGGGTTGCTTAGGGTGGTCAGGGTGCCGGTTAGGTACTGACCGTTGGCCGCCAAGCCGTTGACGGCGATCGGAATGAAGAAGGTTCGCACGGTTCCAATACCCGAACCGCTCACCGCAATAGGACTCACCGCCTGGTGATAGACCTTGACGACGGTTGGCTTATCCGCCGGAGCGGCCACCGCCGGCAGCGCGGTGAAAAGGGCCATGCCAGAGATGGCAATTACAGATGCGACGATGACGGCGACTGGGCGCGAAATTCTCATTCTCGAAAACTACCAGCCGTTGCCACTGAGCGACGAAAACTGACCCAGCAGCGCGTTGCGCCCGCGCCATCGACGCCGAGGCCAACCTGAACAGACACCAGGCCACCGCCCAGCCCCGGGTATTGACCCCACCTGTCAGCCGGGATGCGCCCGATCGGTGCCGCACCGGTGTCGTCGCCGCCGGTCGCCACCACATCGGCGGTCAAGCGCACCATCGCATAGACAATTAGATCTTCGCCCTCTTGCCCGAGCAGACCGTCGCGAAAACCCTCGGCCCCTGGACCCAGCTGCAGCAAGGTGATCAGGGTGTCAATGTTGTCGCCCGTTATCTGAACGTCAAGGCGCTCGAGCACATCGCCAGGTGGCGTCAGATCGCCGGCCCGACCGCCGTCACTCATCACCCCGCGGGCATCAAGGAGCACTTTGCCGGCCGCGTCATGGACCGCCGGCCGCTGCCTTACCACCACGGGCGAGGGCTGGCGCCGCAGCAATGCGATGACCACGCCCGCAACCGCGATGACCACGATCAATGAAATCGGCAACGGGATCCCAAATAAGGTGACCAGGCCGCCGATAACTACCCCCGCAAGGGCGCCGATACCAAATGCCGAGCAACCGGATCGGCCACTTTTTGCCGCCCCCGAACTTGACCGCGGGCCGTACCCGGGCAGCCACATCGACGGGTGCTCGTAAGTCCACTGCGGCGGAGCGGGCGCTCCGCGCGCGGAGTTGCACGAGGTGTGGGCCGGGGCAAGATTTGCCGGATCATCGGAGCCGCCCCAAGCAACGGGCACGAGGTGATCAATGGCATCAGCCGCACCTTGCCCGCAGATGTGGCAGACACCGCCATGGGCGCGCATGACCTGCTCGCGGTACTTCTGGTGGCGCCGGGTGCGCCGGACCATTGCCACCCTTGGGGCCCCCTTCGGATCGGTGAACGCAGTGGAGCCGGCCACTTGGCCGCACCCCTAACCGTAGGGCCAGCCCCTGACACCTGCGGATACTCGGCGTCTTAACGATGTTGACATTCATTTTCATTTAAGGTAACTTCCCGCATGAGCCTTTCGCGTCGATTCGCCTCGCGCGATTGGGGGGGTTGGGCGGGCCATTTCGGTGGTCCGCCCAAGTTTTTTACCCGACCGGCTCTGGCTTAGTCGCGGATACTTGGCGTCTTAACGATGTTGACATTCATTTTCATTTAAGGTAACTTTCCAGCATGAGACGCTCCTTACTAGTCACCGTTGCCGCGGCCACCCTGGTGCTTTCGGCCTGCGGCTCCGCAGACTCAAGTGCCCCGCAACCGGCCGCAACACCGGCTGCCAGTGCGGTTAACGTCGTTGCCACCACCACCATGCTCGGCGATGTGGTCGGCCAGATTCTGTCCTGCGCGGGCGGCACGGTCACCGTACTTATGCCCGCGGGCACCGACCCGCATGACTTCTCGGCCTCATCCGACCAAGTCGCGGCTATGGTCACCGCGAACCTAGTCGTTGCGAACGGCCTCGGGCTGGAAGCCGGGCTCACCGACGCCTTTGAAAATGCCGCAGCCGATGGTGCGAAGGTATTTGAAGTCGGGCCGCTCGTCGACCCGATCGAGTTCGGTGCTGGTGCGCACGAAGAGGGCCACGAGGAAGAGGGCC
>CAJBZP010000063.1 GCA_903960135.1 uncultured Actinomycetes bacterium
AAGTGCCGTAAATCCGGATTACGCCCATCCGCCGCGGTGATAGTCGCCACCGTCAGAGCACTTAAATATCACGGCGGCGCAGATATGCAGACCATCAGCTCCGAGAACTTGCCAGCCCTCGAGGCCGGCTTGGTGAATTTGCAGCGTCACATCAACAACGTGCAATCGATCTACGGAATCCCCTGCGTGGTCTCCATCAACCAGTTTGACGCCGACACCGCTGCCGAGATTTCGCTTCTGCGATCCCGCGTGGCCGACATGGGCGTCGAGGTGGTGCTCGCCTCGCACTGGGCAAATGGTGGCCAAGGGGCCGCTGAGCTCGCGCAAGTTGTCGTTGACCTCTGCGAGCGAGCGCCCGAGATGAAATTCGTCTACGCCGATGAAGATACGCTCTGGGAGAAGGTGACCGCGATTGCAACGGGCATCTACGGGGCTGCCGAAGTCACCGCGGACGCAAAAGTGCGCAGCCAGATTGCCGACCTGCAGGCGGCCGGCTATGGCCACTTTCCGGTATGCATCGCAAAAACCCAGTACTCATTCTCCACCGATCCGGCTCTTCGCGGGGCGCCAAGTGGTCACCAGCTCAATATCCGTGAGGTACGCCTGTCGGCCGGTGCGGAGTTCATCGTCATGGTGTGCGGGGATGTCATGACCATGCCGGGGTTGCCAAGGGTGCCGTCAAGTGAACGCATTGACTTCGTCGATGGCAAGATCGTGGGCCTGTTCTAGACACTCCTTGTTCCCGCCACCTGGTCGATCATTGTCTAGAGTCAGACCATGACCCAAATGCCAACGCGTGCCCAAGTCGTCATCATCGGCGGCGGCATCGTGGGTGCGAGCGTGGCCTACCACCTCACTGAACTCGGCCTCACCGATTTGGTGCTACTCGAGCAGGGCCAACTCTCATGCGGCACCACCTGGCACGCCGCCGGCCTGGTCGGGCAACTTAGAGCCTCGGAAAGCGGCACTCGGTTGGTCCAATACTCCGCTGACCTCTACCAGCGGCTGGAAGCTGAGACCGGTTTGGCAACCGGGTACAAGCAATGCGGCGGGGTTACGGTGGCCCGCACCGAGGTGCGCATGACCCAGTTGCTGCGGACGGCCGCTGCCGCCGACGCATTCAACCTCGAATGCGAAATCCTCACGCCGGCTGCCGCCAAGGATCGGTATCCAATTCTTGAGACTTCGGATTTAGTTGGTGCCATCTGGCTGCCCTTAGACGGCACCGCAAATCCAACTGACGTCACGCAGTCACTCGCCAAGGGCGCGCGCATGCGCGGTGCGCAGATCTTCGAGCGCGTCCGCGTAATCGGGGTGAGCACTCGCGACGGGGTCGTCACCGGGGTGCAAACCGACCAAGGCGATATCGAGGCGCAAATAGTCGTGAACTGCGGTGGCCAGTGGGCCAAAGCCATCGGTGCGATGTGCGGGGTAAATGTCCCGCTGCATTCCTCCGAGCATTTCTATGTCGTGACCGAGCAGATCGAAGGCGTGCATCGCATGCTGCCAATCCTTCGGGATCCGGACGGCTATACCTATATGAAAGAGGAGGTAGGCGGCCTGGTAGTCGGCGGATTCGAGCCGGTGGCCAAGCCGTGGGTTGCCCCCGATCAGATCCCGTACCCATTCGAGTTTCAACTCCTTGACGAGGATTGGGATCACTTCGAGATCTTGATGGAGAGCGCACTTAACCGGGTGCCGGTACTCAAGGAGACGGGGATCAAGAAGTTCTATAACGGGCCCGAGAGTTTCACCCCGGACAATCAGTTCATCCTCGGTGAAGCTCCCGAGGTGAAGAACTTCTTCGTGGCCGCCGGCTTCAACTCGGTTGGCATTGCATCCGCTGGGGGCGCTGGGCGCGCACTTGCTCAGTGGATCGTCGGCGGTGAACCAGCCTCTGACCTCGTCGGTGTCGACATCCGGCGCTTCGCGCAATTCAACGGCAACAACCAGTGGCTCAAAGCCCGGGTCGGTGAAGTCCTGGGGCTGCATTACGCGGTGCCGTGGCCAAATCGTGAATTCCAAACTGCTCGACCATTTCGCCGCTCCCCCGTGCACCACCTCGTTGAAGCAGCTGGCGCCTCGTTCGGCTCGAAGATGGGCTGGGAGCGGCCGAACTTCTTCGCCCCGGTCGGCCGCGAACCCGTCATTGAGTACTCATGGGGCAAGCAAAACTGGCTGCCGTGGGTTGATGAGGAGCAGTTGGCCGCCCGTCAGCAGGTGGCATTGTTCGACGAGACCTCCTTCGGCAAACTGCTGATCAAGGGGCGCGATTCATTGGCCCTTCTTCAGTGGCTTTGCACCGCCGATGTTGACGTCGAACCCGGCCGAGTGGTTTACACCGGTGTGCTAAATGCGCGCGGCACCTACGAGGCCGATGTCACGATAACTCGCATTCAGCAAGATGAATACCTCTGGGTCACCGGCTCCGGTTCCGTCAATCGCGACCGCGATTGGCTCACCAGGCATATCGCGGTCGATCAACAGGTGACTGTCACCGACGTGAGCTCTGCATACGCGGTACTTGGCTTGATGGGCCCCAACTCACGTGACCTGCTCCAGTCACTTTCAAGTTCAGACTTGAGCAACGACGCCTTCCCGTTCGCAACGAGTAAGGAAATAGATCTTGGCTATTTCACGGTGCGTGCGACGCGCATCACTTACGTCGGTGAATTGGGCTGGGAGCTTTACGTGCCGAGTGACTTCGCCGTTGGAGTCTTTGACCTCCTCACCAAGCGGGGCCAGGATTACGGCATCCACAATGCCGGGTACTACGCCATAAACTCGTTGCGGCTCGAAAAGGGATACCGAGCGTTCGGTGTTGAGCTCACCCCCGACTACACCCCGGTTGAGGCCGGGTTGCTTTTCGCCACCAAGCTAAAGACGGATATTCCTTTCCTTGGGCGTGACGCGGTCGAAACAGTCAAGACTGCCGGCCCAAAACGACGGCTCGTGTCCTTCACCCTCGATGATCCGTCGGTGATGATGTGGGGTGGGGAGTTACTACTGCGTGCTGGCGAAGCCGGCGGCAGCGGGCAGGTGACCTCCGCGGCCTGGGGCACCACCCTTGGGCGCTGTGTCGGATTGGCCTATATCTGGGATCGGGCCGGCGGCGTTATCACACCCGATTTCATCACGGGGGCAAGTTGGCAGGTCAATGTCGGCGGCCAGCTCGTCGGTGCCACCGTTTCGCTGCATTCACCCTATGACCCGAACTCGCAGCGCATCCGCACCTGAACTCGCTGGGGGCTAGCTCCGTAAGAGGCACCGCATTGCCAACTTCCCCTTGCCCTTTCAAATCTTCGGTGCTCTAATCGAACGTCACTTCGTACCTATTGGCGCGAGGTGGCCGCCCAATAAATGAAAATAATTGAAATGGAGCCCGAAGCGATGCCAAATATTGACGTCTCACTGCCAGTAAGCGCCGCACCCACCGATCGGTTAGCCCTGAGCGTTTCCTGGGTGCGCCCAGGTGCGGCCGGCATCGCCACCGTGGACCCTTCGTACTTCCCGGGTGCCGGTGGCTGCACCGTCTGGTGCTTTGAGGGTGCCGACGAATAGTCAGCAACAGCTGCACCCACGGCATCAGGGGCCCAGTACAAATGGCCCAGTACAAAAATGGCCCAGTACATATCGGTCCAGTGCAAATCAGTTCAGCGGCAGCGGCCCGTGCCGACTTCGTCGGTGCTATTTACCCCCGCGGTGATCTGGGCCGCCAGCTGCTGGGCCGTGATCGCATATCCGGTCTTCGAATCCCCAACCCCGGCGCCGAAGACCAGCCCTAAGACTTCACCGGCTGGATTCAGCAACGGGCCCCCCGAACTACCGGGCCGCACCAACCCGCGGAAAGCGTAAAGCTCCCGCTCCACGCCGGCACGACCGTAGATGTCATCACCACGTGCCATCACGACGGCTCGGACGCGAGCCGGTGTCGCGGCGAAATCACCACCGCCGGGAAAGCCCGCGGCAACCGCCGGATCACCTGATGCGGCGGGCGATTTCGCAAAGACCAGTGGCTCCACACGAAGCTTGGACACCAGGAGAACTGCTACATCGAGTTTTGGGTTGAATGCCACGACCTTCGCCGCTAGGTACTCGCCTTGCGCACCGACTTGAACCCGTGGCTTGTCGACACCGGCAACGACATGTGCGTTGGTAATGACATAGCCCGGAGCGATGACAAAGCCGGATCCACTTAACTCACTTCGGCATTTCGCGGCGTCTCCGGTAACCCGCACGATCGCAGATCGCGCCGCTTGCACAGCCGGCGACAATGAGGTTTTCGGATCTGGATTCTCCACGTCGGGGCCGGTTAACTCGGCAAGTCCGGAGAAAACCCTCGGCATCGCAGTTGCGCTAACCGAGTCACGCAGACCCGTGAAGGCATTGCGCGCGATATCTGGCACCAGTTTATCAAGCCCGATCAGCACCGGTGACTGGCGAATACTCGTTGTTACGGTCGACTCCGGGAGATAAGCAACCGCGCTCACAACGATCCAGCCGACGATCGCGACTCCAAGAACATTTAAGGCGGCACCCGCCAGGCTGTCGATAAACCGCACCGGTCGCCAAGTGAGCACACCGCGTAGCCGCCGGCCGATTAATGAGGTGAGCATTTGACCTAAGACAGCGCATACGATTATCGAGATGGCCAACGCGGCAACCCGGATAAAACCTGAGTCCGTGCGTTCGACGATTAGGTCGGGCAATAGGAAAGCAGCTAAGAGGCCACCACCGATGAATCCAACAAATGACAGCAGGCCGGCAATGAATCCACGCCGCCAGCCGGCCCATGCAAAAACTACTAGTACGCCTAGCAAAACCCAGTCGACGATACTCACACTGGCAAAACTCATGTCGCCTCGATATCGACAACGCGCCCGGTATCCCAAGGCTGCGACCAGTTGACCCGGTCAAATAACTTAGAGAGCACTCCCGCGGTGAAACCCCAAACGACCATGTTGCGCACCGTGAAACCCGGGGCAATGTAGCCGGAGGGATGCCGCACTAGGCAGCGATTAGCCGGATCAGTTAGTTCGGCAATCGGGATGCGGTGCACACTTGCCACTTCGGCTAAATCCTTCGCGTGCACCGGTGACGGCGCGCGCCACCATCCCATCACCGGTGTTACGACGAAATCGTTGACCGGCACCCAGAGGTCAGGCAGTTGCCCGAAGACGACGACACCTGATGGGTCAAGCCCCGTTTCCTCGTGGGCCTCGCGCAACGCTGCGGCCGCAGCATCGGCATCGTCATCATCAAGGGCGCCGCCTGGAAACGCCGGCTCGCCGGCATGCGTGCGCATCGTGCGCGCCCGTTCAATCAGCAAGACATCCGGGCCCGTGTCACTTTCGCCAAGCAACACCAAGACCGCGGAGTGGCGGCCTTGGCCATCCGGTGGCACGAACCTGGTAATGCTCTCGGCCGTGATGTCGCGCATGACATCAACAACCGGTTGCAGCCAGGGCGGCAACGTGACGGCCACCAGTTCATCGACGATGCCCACCCGCGACCAAGTCGTCATGCCGGACCTTGATCTTTGACGAGTTGCTCAGCAACCACCGGGTCGGTCGGACCAGCGCCGTAGGACGGGCACCACTTCGCGATATTGCAGGCACCGCAGGCTGGCTTCTTCGCGTGGCAGCGGCGGCGCCCGTGCCAGATCACCAGCTGCGACATTCGAGTCCAGTCCTTATCCGGAAACAGTGCCATCAGATCCGCTTCAACTTTGTTCGGATCGCTCTGGGTGGTCCAGCCAAATCGCCGGGCCAACCGCCCCACATGGGTATCGACCGTGATACCCGGCACCCCAAAGGCCTCCCCTAACACCACATTGGCCGTCTTGCGCCCGACTCCGGGTAACGTCACTAACTCATCAAGTGCTGCGGGCACCGCACCACCATAACGATCACAAAGTACTTGCCCGATGCCTTGCAAGGTTGCCGCCTTCTGCCGGAAGAATCCGGTTGAAGCGATTATTGCCTCCAACTCCTGCCGATCGGCACCCGCATAACCGGCTGCGGTCGGATACTTTGAAAAAAGCTCCGGAGTGACTTTGTTGACCCGGCGATCAGTGCACTGGGCACTGAGCACCGTCGCAGCTAGTAACTCAAGTGGTGTGGTGAAGTCTAATTCGCATTTAGCATCCGGATATTGCTTAGCTAGTGCTCCTAAGATCAAGCGAGCACGCTTCTTAGTGGTACCCGGGTCTTCCACCCCCCCAGCGTATGTCGGTGGCTGTTGGTCAAAGGGCAGGCGCACCCGCGGCCTTGGCAACCGGTACCCGGTACGGCACAATGGAGCGAATTCGACGATCAAGTCAAGACCGGCAGCGAACCTAGCGGAGGTGATGATGGACGAGGTATTCATGCAGGCTCCGATGTTTGCGGCCCTCGACCCAGAAGCTGCTGCTGCATTGCGCGCCTCACTAACCGAGCAGAGCCTCACCAAAGGTGGCATCCTTTTCGCCGAGGGTGAGCCAGGTGACCGGCTTTATGTGATTCTTGAAGGCAAGATCAAATTGGGTCAAACGTCAATAGATGGTCGCGAATCACTGCTTGCGGTACTTGGTCCAGGTGAAATGTTCGGTGAGTTGAGCCTTTTTGATCCCGGGCCGCGGGCATCTACCGCGACCGCCTTGACCGATGCCGTTGTCGCTGGCCTCGGCCACGATCAACTAAGCCCGTGGTTGACCGGTCGCCCCGAACTCGCCGGCGCGTTACTCCAGGGTTTGGCCCGCAGGCTGCGTCGCACCAACGAGACCATGGCCGACTTAGTCTTCTCCGACGTGCCGGGGCGGGTAGCAAAAGCACTAATGGATTTAGGTGAGAAATTCGGTGAGATCACCCCTGAAGGCCTACTCGTCACCCACGACATGACCCAGGAGGAGATTGCGCAATTGGTGGGCGCCTCCCGCGAAACGGTAAATAAGGCCCTTGCGGATTTCACCCAGCGTGGCTGGATCCGACTTGAATCACGGCAGGTGATGGTGCTTGACGTAGAGCGCCTCGGCCGCCGCGCACGCTAACAAATCTCTGCACCGATCTCACCGCCATCGCGTAAGTACTCTAACTGCGCACGGACCGATAATTCGGCGGCCGGCCACAGCTCACGCGGTGTATTGGCATAGGCAATCGCAACCACGTCGGCGGTTGAACCGGCACCACCTGCAACCGCATCGCGAACATCATCAAGTCGCGCCATCCGATGCTCAAGATAAGAGGTCAGGATCGCACCGGGTGCTTCAAGAATCGGACCATGCCCGGGCAGAATTCGCTTGACATCCGCACGCTCGGTGAGATCCCGTAGGTTGGCGAGGCTCACCAGGTATTCGCTCAGGCGGCCGTCCGGCCAGGCCACCACGGTGGTACCCCGGCCCAGCACGGTATCGCCGGTTAGCAGTGAGCCTTCGTCGGGTAACAAAAAGCAGACGCTGTCAGAACTATGACCGGGAGTTACGATTACCCGCAGCTCAAGTTCACCCGCGGTGACTACATCACCCGCGGCTAGGCCCTCACCACCGTGCCGATGCATTGGGTCCACGGCTCGCACCGGGGCACCCGTTATTTCACTAAGGCGTCGGGCGCCCTCGGAGTGATCAACATGGCCATGCGTCAGCAAAATAGCTGTGATTCGCGCCTCGCGTGCGGCAACCTGCTCGACAACTTCACGCAGATGACCCTCGTCACTTGGGCCGGGGTCAACAATGATCGCCGAGGATGCACCCGGGGCATGGAGTAACCAAGTATTGGTGCCGTCCAGTGTCCAAGGCGACGCATTCGGCGCCAATGCACATGTCGCAACCATCGTTTTCGGCCCACCGGCCCATGCCATTTTCGATCCAATGAACGGCAGCACCCGCCCGGTCACCGAGGTAGTCCCGTGAGTTCGGATAATTTCGGGGCCGGCTGATCTTCGATCAGCACTTCGCCGGTAACGGCATCGACGACGGCCCACACCTCGGTACCGTCATGGTTCTTCATCGGGCGCGGTAATTTGGGCTTGATTTCCCTTAGCTGCGCTGCAGCTATTAGGCCTTGCACGCTCGAGTGCTCGGCGAGCCATTGCAGAACCAACTGGGTTGGCAGTAACAGCGGGAGGCGCCCAGCAGCGTTTTCGATCAGTGCATTGGCCGGAGATGTCCAGGTGACTAGATCGGTCTCGGTACTGAGCGAGGTGGCCGCTTGGCCAAGGGGCATCCGGGCTAGGTAGAAGCGGGCACTGAAGCGACTCGGCACGAACTCGGGGGTCACCCAGTGGTCGGCGAAGATCAGATCGCCCGGCTGCTGCGGGAGAACCACCCCGGTCTCCTCGAATACCTCGCGCACCGCGCAGTTCAAAAATCCCGAAAGTTCATCACCATTGTCAACATCGTCATCATCAACCCGGCCGCCTGGAAATACATACATCCCTGGCGCAAAGCGCATTGTCGCCGACCTTCGCATCAAGAAAGTCTCGAACCCGGCTTCAACATCACGCAGCAAGATCACCGTTGCTGCCGGCAGCGCCTTAGCGATTGGCATAGGTTAGTTCGAAATCTCAACGATCATTTCGACCTCAACCGGTGCATCAAGCGGCAACACGGCTACCCCCACCGCAGATCGCGCGTGCACACCGGCATCGCCAAAAGCCTCGCCGAGCAAGTTACTCGCCCCGTTCATCACACCCGGCTGGCCGGTGAAATCCGGCGCGCTGGCAACGAATCCGACAACCTTGACCACGCGCACCACCCGGTCAAGATCGGTAATGACGGATTTCACGGCAGCAATCGCATTCAGGGCACACCTGCGCGCTAACTCTGCGGCCTCGTCTGCACTGACCTCCGCACCAACCTTGCCAATGCACGGGAGCACGCCGTCGACAAACGGCAACTGGCCGGAGGTGAATACGTAATTGCCAGTCACAACCGCTGGCACATACGCCGCCAACGGTGCCGCCAACTCGGGCACCGTTAAACCCAATGCCGCTAGCCGGACTTCAACACTTGATAGTGCCACCATCAAGAACTCCTTCTCGAGTCAGGTGAGTGGGCGCTTGAGATAAGCGACCATATTCTCCGGGTTTGGTCCGGGCACCACCTGCACGAGCTCCCAGCCATCTTGGCCCCAGGTATCAAGGATCGCCTTGGTCGCATGGACGAGCAATGGCACGGTTGCGTACTCCCATTTGGTCATACCGCAGCGTAGTACGCGTCCACGAAATGGGCGCCACCGCTTGCGACACCTAGAATGGCTCAGTGACGGACGTCTGGTGGCCCGGGGTGGCCCTGCATGTGGTCTCCGGCAAAGGCGGTACCGGCAAAACCACCGTGGCTGCCGCTTTGGCCTTGGCTTTGGCCCATCAAGGTAAGCGCACCTTGCTGATGGAGGTCGAGGACCGCCAAGGCATAGCCCAACTCTTTGATACCGCCCCCCTGCCTTATGAGGAGCGGAAAATCGCCGTTGCACCTGGTGGCGGTGAGGTGTGGGCGCTGGCCTTAAATGCCCAGGAAGCACTCCTTGACTACCTCGACACCTTCTACAACTTACGTAGAGCCGGTTCGGTGCTGCGGCGGATGGGCGCCATCGACTTCGCCACCACGATCGCACCTGGTCTGCGCGATGTGCTTTTGACCGGCAAAGCCTGCGAGGTTGTGCGGCGGATCGACAAGCGCGCGCCTAACGCCTACAGCGCAATCGTCCTCGATGCACCCCCAACCGGACGCATTTCGCGGTTCTTGAATGTGAACTCCGAAGTTTCGGGCCTGGCTAAAGTCGGGCCGATTCGAAACCATGCGGATCTGGTGATGAGTGTTATCTCCTCACCCCGGACCGCGGTGCACCTTGTGACCTTGCTGGAGGAGATGCCGGTTCAAGAAACCATTGACGGTGTCAGCGACCTTAGATCCGCAAATCTGCCGGTGGGTGGCATCTTCGTGAATATGACCAGGCCACCGATGCTCACGAGTGAGCAACTACGAGAGGCACGAAGTGGCACCTTGCCCGCACTGGGTATTGAGCGCTCCCTTGCCGAGGCTGGGCTCACCTTCGACAACCAGGTCGTTACCGCCCTAATGCACGAAGCCAATGATCATGCGGTGCGGGTCGATCTGGAGGCCCGCGAGGCCACGCGCATCACTGAACTCGGTCTCCCGACTTTCATGCTGCCACTAATTTCCGAGGGCATTGACCTCGGTGGGCTCTATCAACTTGCCAATTTACTGCGCGAGTGCGGGGTGCGATGAAACTCAACGCACCGAATTTGGATGTCGATGCACTAATTCGCGACCGCTCCATCACCATCATCGTCTGCACCGGGGCCGGTGGCGTGGGCAAGACGACGACCGCGGCCGCACTTGCATTGCGCGCAGCCGAGCAGGGTCGCGATGTCTGCGTGTTGACCATCGATCCGGCGAAACGCCTTGCGCAGGCTATGGGCTTGAGTGTTCTTGACAACACCCCGCGCCTGGTTGCGGGTGTTTGCGGGCCAGCCGGCACCGGCTCATTGCACGCGATGATGCTCGACATGAAGCGCACCTTCGATGAGGTGGTCGAGGGGAACGCGGATCCAGAGCGCGCGCAGGCGATTCTCGATAATCCCTTCTATCAAGCGCTGTCTTCATCATTTGCCGGCACCCAGGAGTACATGGCGATGGAGAAACTCGGGCAGCTCCGCGCCGCGGCAAGTGCCGAAAGCAGTTGGGATCTGATCGTCGTCGACACTCCGCCGTCACGCAGTGCCCTGGATTTCTTGGACGCCCCCGAACGCCTGGGTTCATTTCTTGACGGCCGATTCATTCGCATCCTGACCGCGCCGGCCCGCGGCGCCGGACGCGGCATCGGAAAACTAGCGGCATTTAGCTTCGGCTTGTTCACCAATGTGCTGAACAAGATTCTTGGTTCGCAGGTACTCGCGGATGTTGGCAGTTTCGTGGCCGCAATCGACACTACTTTCGGTGGATTTCGCGAACGCGCTGATGCCACCTATAAATTGCTCCAAGACTCCGGCACCTCATTCATCGTTATCGCGGCGCCTGAACGCGATGCGCTCAGGGAGGCCGCGTTCTTCGTCGAGCGCCTGAAAACAGATTCCATGCCACTGGCCGGACTGGTTCTAAACCGGGTCCAGGGCGGTGGCGAGATTGACCTGTCCGCCGAGCAAGCAACCGCATCGGCCGAGCGATTAGAGAAGATGGGCGAAGATGAACGCCTTACCGCGGCCCTACTTCGACTGCATGCCAACCGGCAAAAAATTCACACTAGGCAACTACACCTTGCGGAGCGGTTCACGGCGGCGCACCCAGGTGTCGCGGCGACCACGGTGCCCGCACTTGCCGAGGATGTCCATGATCTGGCCGGCCTCCGCGAAATCGGTGACCTACTGGCTAAGAAGCCCGAGCCGCCGTCTCGTTCAAAATAACCTGGCGCTCAAACTCACCGTGCGCGGTTTCAAGTAGCACGCGCCATGAAGTCACATTGGGTCGGCGGCGAAGCAGCGCGCGGCGCTCGCGCTCGGTCATCCCACCCCAAACCCCGAACTCCACGCCATTGTCGAGGGCGTCGGCAAGGCACTCGGTTCGCACCGGGCAGCCAAGGCAGATGTTCTTCGCCCGCTTTTGGGCCGCGCCTTGCACGAAGAGGGTGTCGGGGTCGGTGCCCCGGCAGGCGGCTTCTGCGGCCCAGTCACGCTTGAACGTCATACTCGCTCCACCCATAGACATTTACAACCTGTTCACCTAAGTGCCCCCACCCATTTGGTACTTGGTCAATTGGCGGGTGTCGTGAACTATCCACCTGCGCCCTAGGCGCCGTCAATAGTTTTCCCGGACTAGTTTTCAGCCGGCAGATTCAGCCCCAACTACTTGGGTGTGGCTGGTGTCCGCCGGGGAACCAAGCGACCTACGCTGGACGTCTGATGAGCATGCCAGATTCCCCGGACGGGCCAACCCCCCGGCAGCCCGCAGCGGTGGGCCGGCCCGGGGTTTTGGGTGCCCTGGTGCGGGTCGGGGCGATTTTGGCCATCGCGGTCGTCGGTGGGCTCGTACTGGGGCTGATGGCGCTGCCATTTGTCGGCGGCATCGGGGTCGCCGCCCGCAATGTGGTCCAAAGCTTCGAACGCCTGCCCGATTCCATCCAGACCCCACCACTCCCCGAGCGCACCCGGATTCTGGCCTCCGACGGCACCGAACTGGCGGTGCTCTACTACCAAAACCGGGTTGAGGTCCCACTTCTTAGCGTCGCCCCACTCATGCGCCAGGCGATAGTCGCGGTTGAGGATGCCCGCTACCTAAACCATCAAGGGGTGGATCTTCGCGGGGCCATTCGGGCTCTAGCCAGCAACACCTCCGCCGGGGGCGTCCAAGAAGGTGCCTCGACCTTGACGATGCAGTATGTGAAGAACGTACTGGTAAATGAGGCAACCAACGCTGAAGAGCTGGCCGCGGCCCGCGGACAAAGTACCCAGCGCAAGCTGCGCGAGGTGCGTTACGCATTGGCACTCGAACGGCAATACACCAAGGCCGAAATCCTGGAGCGCTACCTAAATATCGTCTACTTCGGTGGCGGTGCCTATGGGGTGGAGGCAGCGGCTCGGCGCTACTTCTCGAAATCTGCAGCTGAACTCACCCTCACCGAGGCGGCGACACTCGCCGGCATCGTGCAACAGCCGGTGGCGTTTGATCCACTCCGCAATCCAGAGCTCTCCCAAAAGCGGCGCAATGTGGTGTTGGGGCGGATGGCTGACCAAGGCTACGTATCGCAGGAGGAAGCACAGCAGGCTCGGTTGGTACCCATGGGCACGACGCTGCGCCCGACTAACGTGGCAAATGGCTGCACTACTTCGTACGCGCCATTCTTTTGCGACTACGTGCTGCAAACCATCCGCACTAACCCAATATTTGGCGACACCCCTGAAGCCCGCGAAGCGTTCCTGCGCCGCGGTGGTTACACCATTCGCACCACCTTGGATTCAAAAGCCCAAACCGGGGCATTCACGGCGGTGACCGAGAAAATCCCGATCACCGACGAAAGTAAGCGCGCAGCAGCCATCAGCATGGTGCAACCGGGCACCGGCAATATCTTGGCGATGGCGCAGAACCGGCTCTGGGGCACATCCGGCACCGGGCGCACCACCTATAACTACAACGTCGATCGAGCATTCAATGGCACTATCGGAATGCAGGCCGGGTCGACTTTCAAGATATTCACGCTGGCCGCCGCCCTAGAAGCCGGAATATCACCCCTTGAGCCGATTGCGTCACCATCACCGAACACTTTCGAGGGTTTCGTCAATTGCGAGACCGGCGCCTCATTTGGTCCGGTAACCGTGCGCAACTCGACCGGCGCCGGCACCTTTGGCATGGCGCAGGGCACCGCCTACTCAATCAACACCTATTTCATGGCACTAGAGGAGCGCACGGGCCTTTGCCGGCCGGCCGAAATCGCCGAATCCATGGGCGTGTTTCGGGGTAGCGGTGAACCACTGCTGCGGGTGCCGTCGTTCACCCTGGGCTCCATGGAGGTCACCCCACTGGCGATGGCAAATGCCTACGCCACTTTCGCCGCGCACGGTCTGTATTGCAAACCTCGGGTGATTTTGGAAATCCGCGACCGTACCAATATGTCAATACCCGTACCGCCCGAACAATGTGAGCAAGTAGTTGAGCCGAATATCGCCGACACCGTTACAGCACTACTCACCAGCGTCATTGACGGGCCAATAAAAGGCCGGACCGGTGGCGCGATGTCACTTGCGGATCGGCCCGCTGCCGGCAAGACGGGCACTACGAATGAATCAGCCGCAGTCTGGTTCTGCGGGTTCACCCCAGATGTCGCGGCGGCGGTTTGGGTTGGCGATCCACGCGGTGGCTTCGCCTACCCGATGAAGGACATCACGGTGAACGACAAGTACTACAGCCAAGTCTTTGGCGGCACCTTGCCCGGCCCGATCTGGCAACAGGCGATGGAGTTCGCACTCGCCGGCACGTTGCCGACCGACTTCATCCTCACCGCTGATTACGGATTGCGACCGGCTCGTGGCCTAACGTCAATGCCGGGGCTGATCGGGGTCGACACCGGCGGGGATGTTTTCACTTTCGACAATTCGAATGCGGACGGCATCGACCCAACTGCGCCCGACCCCACCACGCCCGACCCCACCACGCCCGACCCGGCAGCACCGGTTGAGCCCGCACCACCGGTGCCCGTTGAACCGGCACCGGTGGTACCCGTTACCCCACCAGTGCCCGCACCGGCACCAACACCGGCGCCAACTGGCTAACTACTACATACCCAACGCACTACACACCCAACGCACTGCGCACCAACGCAGCCACCTGACCGCCGTCAGCGCGGCCCTTAACTTGTGGCTGCACAAGTTTCATCACCGCACCCAGCGCGGCCGGGCCAGTGGCCCCATCGGCTGCGACCTGTGCGACCGCCGCGTCAACTACTGCTTTTACTTCAGCATCACTCATTGACTCGGGTAGGTACTTGGCAATCACCGTGAGTTCGGCCCGTTCCCGATCAGCAAGTTCCGGGCGCGCTGCAGCGTCATAGGCCTCCGCCGACTCCCTGCGCTTCTTCGCCTCGCGCCCGAGCACCGTCAGGACGTCGTCATCGGTTAGCTCGCGGGCTTGCTTACCGGAGACTTCCTCGCTCGTTATCGCGGTGAGGACCATGCGCAAGGTCGCCACGGTGAGTTCTTCCCGGGCCTTCATCGCGGTTGTTAAATCAGCCTGCAGCCCAGCCTTTGAGGTAGTCATGTGCCCATTGTCGCAGGCGGCCAATTTGCCCCGGGCGCACCGGCCGAATGCAATAGATGGCACGATCAACCCATGCGCGGATCCACCAAGGCCCTGCTGGGGCTGGTCGCTACCGGTACGGCGGGGCTGGTCTACGCCCGCTGGGAAGCCCAAGCGTTCACCCTGCGCCGGGCCACCGCGGTTGCCCTACCAGCTGGCCAACCAGATATGCGCATCTTGCATCTATCTGATCTGCACTTAGTTCCCGGCCAGCGCAGCAAGCAAATGTGGATCCGGTCCCTCCGCGAACTGCGACCAGATGCCGTGATCGTCACCGGTGATTTCCTTTCGCATTTTGATGCCGTCCCGCATGTCATGGACACCTTGGATCCGCTTTTCGACATCCCCGGCGCATTCGTCCTTGGCAGTAATGACTACTACGCGCCGCGGCCAATTAATCCGGCGCGGTATCTGGCCGGACCATCTGGTCTCGAACCAAATCGCCCGATGTTGCCGTGGCCGGATTTAGTCAATGGCCTTACCGACGTTGGCTGGCTGGACTTGAGTAACCGTCGAGCCACCATGAAGGTTGATGGTCGGCACGTTGATGTCCGCGGGGTTGATGACCCGCATATCAACCGAGATCGCTACCCCGATGTTGCTGGCGCCTTCGACCCGGACGCCGACCTGGCCCTTGGCGTGACCCATGCCCCCTACCTGCGGATCCTTGATGCCATGACCGGGGACGGTGCGAATCTGGTACTCGCCGGTCACACCCACGGCGGCCAGTTACGACTGCCCGGGGTTGGCGCCTTGGTGACCAACTGTGATCTAGATCGAGCACGAGCGCGCGGGCTGTCAAGGCACGGGACCGCCCACCTGCATGTCTCGGCCGGTCTAGGTACTTCGCCCTATGCCCCGATTCGCTTTGCCTGCCCACCCGAGGCCACTTTGCTGACGCTAACCGCGGTTTGACTCCGGCACACCTGCCAGCCAATTAAGCCCGTTGCCACTCCGTTAGACTCCGCAAGTCCTTCGGGGTGTGGCGCAGCTTGGTAGCGCGCTTCGTTCGGGACGAAGAGGCCGTGGGTTCGAATCCCGCCACCCCGACGCCAGATCGGGGGCTGATCAATTGATCGGCCCCCGGTCTACCGCCCAAAAAGCTGAACTCCTAAAAAAGCACGGCCGAGCGAAGGAGGTGGCGATGACGATTCCTGATCGCCGACCCGATCGCGCCGAATTGGGGCCGACCACCGCCGCCTATGTCAAAGCCATCGGCTGGCGCTCGATCAACGCCCATACCCACATCTCCTTGGTCAACCAATATGTCTATGTCGAGGTTCCGAAAGCCGGATGCGGGACGATGAAGGCAACCTTGGGTGGCCTGGAGGCCGCACGTCTTGGACCCAAGGTCGTGGAGCGCGTGCAGGCGGCACCCCATGATCGCGCCAAGATGACCCCGTTCGTCAAACCATTCCAATTACCCCCCGAGCAACTCGAGGAGGTATTTACCTCCCCAACTTTCAAGAGGTTCGCCGTGGTTCGCGATCCTGCTGCGCGGCTACTCTCTGGCTATCTGGAGAAGATCCGGCAAGGGCTGCAGCAAAGTGCGCCGATTTTCCAGATATTGACTGACCTTGGCCGCGCGCCGGAGTCAGCCGCGGATATTTCATTTGCGGATTTCATTGACGTAATTGGCGCTCAGGCGTCACGCGATCAAGACCCACACTGGCGACGGCAGGTTGACCACCTCGGCCTGCCCGGCATGCAGTACGACGCCCTAATTCACCTCGAGGAACTGGGTGCGTCCTGGGGCCAAATTGGTGCACTGATACATGTGCCGGAGGTGCAAGAGCAATTCTTCTGTCGCAACTCAACTCAAGCTGGTGCGCACCTGACGGAGCATTACACCCCTGAACTGTTAGCGAGGGTTGCTGAAATCTACGCCGACGACTACGCAACTTTGGACTACCCAGCCCAGTTGTGAGCTGTATTTGGTCGTCACATCACCGCGTCGAGGAATCTTTGGGTTTCTGGTAGCCGCGAGCCGTCAAACATCTGCTCCGGTTCACACTGCTCATGAATCCTTCCTTCATGGAAGAAACACATTCGCGTGGCCACCTCCCGGGCGAACCCCATTTCATGGGTGACCACGATCATCGTGGTGGAGTGATCTTGAGCCAGATTGCGCATCACAGCCAGCACCTCGTGAATCAGCTCAGGGTCAAGGGCGGAGGTTGGCTCATCGAAAAGCATTACTTGCGGGCGCATGGCCAGGGCCCGGGCGATAGCCACCCGCTGCTGCTGCCCGCCCGAGAGCCGGATCGGATACTCGGCCGCCTTATCCGCAAGCCCTACATCAGCAAGCAGTGACATTGCGTGGTCCCGCACCTGCTTGGCCGATTGCGTTGAAATGCGCCGGGGTGCCTCCATGACGTTGTCAAGAACACTCATATGCGGGAACAGGTTGAACTGTTGAAAGACCATTCCGCAGGTTCTACGTAGGTGCTGCACCTGCTTTCTTCGGAACCGAGTTGGAATACCGGCAGCGATACTTCGGCCCGCCACCTCAATCGTGCCCTGCGTTGGCTCCTCGAGAAAATTGATGCACCTTAGGAACGTGCTCTTGCCTGAACCGGAGCGCCCAAAGACCACGATCACCTCGCCAGCATTGATCTGCATGTCAACGCCCTTGAGTACTTCCAAGGAGCCAAAGGATTTGTGTAATCCCGCGACACGAACTATCGGTGCGCTCATGAGGCGTCCTTCACTTGACGCACATAACCCTTGCTCATCCGTTCTTCTAATTTTCTCTGGAAGAAGGAGAACACTGCGGTCAGACCCCAGTAGACCAGGGCTGCTGCAATTAGGGCTTCGAGGTTGCGGAAGTCAGCCTTGCCCGACAGTTGCGCCATCCGAAATGGATCAGCCCAGAGCAAGGTCGTGCCTAGAAGACCGATGAGTGCGGTGTCCTTCATCATCGCGATGAATTCATTGCCCGTCGCCGGTATCACGATGCGGGTGGCCTGCGGCAAGATGATCCTGCGCATCTGCTGCCCCGGAGACATCCCAAGGGCCGCGGCAGCCTCGGCTTGCCCGTGCGGCACCGCCTCGATCCCGGAACGGAAAATCTCCGTCATGTACGCGCCGTAATTAAAGGCAATACCGACGATGCCAGCGACCTGCGCCGGCCAGATGAACCAGGTCGCATATTGCTGCGGTAAGAGTCCCAGGGCTAACTGCGGCAAGGCCAAGTACCACAAGAAGAGCTGAACAATTAACGGAGTGCCCCGGAAGAACGACGTATAGAAACCACTGATCCCGTAGGCGATTGGATTTCGCGAAACTCGACCTTGCGCCCCCAAGAGCGCCAACCCCACCGCGAGTGAGATCGCGATGATGGAGAAGGCAATGGTGACCCACACCGCCTTCGCGATGGCGAAGGCATGGTCCCCCATCCAGGCAATATCAAAGCCACTCTTTAAGAACCCCGCGAGCAGGAGCCCGCAAATGACCAGCCATACGGCGGCGACTTTGATCCGGAAGGGCACCTTGAGGCTATAGAGCTCAAGGGACTGGGCGAGGCCGTGCCGTTGGTGCGGCACGGCCTCGTCAGTTGGGGCAACTGGCATCGTGGGTTAGGAGCTGGCGGCCTTGGTGAAATCAGTTCCATACCACTTCATGGAAAGATCACTCAAAGTTCCGTCCGCTCGCATGGACTCGATGACCGCGTTGATTTCAGTCACGAGGGTATCGACGGGCAGTAAGGACCCTCTATCGGTCGCCACCGATAGTGGCTCCTGGAAGATCGGATCACCAAGCAACACGATCTTCTTGCCCTTCTTAATCGCCTCCTCCAAAGTTGGAGCAGATGAGACCATCGCGTCAATACGCCCTAGCGCGAGATCTTGGATACCAGTGGAGTCGGTGTCGTAGGTGACCAACTCGACATCCTCAGGAACCACGAATGGGAATTCAAAACCCGGGATCTTCAGTGAGCGGTTGAGGTAGAACTCATATGTG
>CAJBZP010000064.1 GCA_903960135.1 uncultured Actinomycetes bacterium
GAGGCAGTAGTCGCTGAGGCAGTAGTCGCTGAGGCAGTAGTTGCTGAGGCCGCTGTAAGCACCGAAGTGCAGGAGGGCTAACCATGCTTATTCCGCGCCGAGTCAAGCACCGCAAGCAGCACCACCCAACGCGCCGTGGCGCGGCCTCCGGTGGTACCGCGGTGACCTTCGGAACTTTTGGGTTGCAAGCCCTCGAGCCCGCATACGTAACGAACCGGCAAATTGAGTCGGCTCGTATCGCCATCACCCGACACATTCGTCGTGGCGGCAAGGTGTGGATCAACATCTACCCTGATCGCCCGCTGACCAAGAAGCCGGCCGAAACCCGTATGGGTTCTGGTAAGGGCTCGCCGGAGTGGTGGATCGCGAATGTCAAGCCGGGTCGGGTGATGTTCGAACTTTCATACCCAGACGAGAAGGTTGCGCAAGAAGCACTTACCCGTGCGATGCACAAACTTCCGATGAAGTGCCGCATTGTCCGGCGCGACGAAGCAGGTGAGGACTAAATGGCGGCTGGTACCCAAGTTGGTGAACTTCGCAACCTCGATAGCACAGAGTTGACGGCCAAACTTCTGGAGTCCAAGGAAGAGTTGTTCAACCTGCGCTTCCAAGGCGCGACCGGGCAATTGGAGAACCACGGACGCCTCCGCGCCGTGCGCAAGGACATCGCGCGGATCTACACGATCTTGCGTGAGCGTGAGTTGGGCATTACGCCCATTGAGGGTGGTGCCGCATGAGCGCGAACGAAGTCAATAGTGATGTCGAAAAGCGCGGCTACCGAAAGACCCGCGAGGGGCTGGTAGTCAGCGACAAGATGAACAAGACGGTGGTGGTTGCGGTCGAAAACCGCTTCAAACACCCGCTTTACGGCAAGGTCGTCCGTCGGACGAGCAAGCTCAAGGCGCACGACGAGGCCAACGCAGCCGGCATCGGTGACCGCGTTCTCGTCATGGAGACCCGCCCGCTGTCAGCGACAAAGCGCTGGCGTGTGGTGGAGATCCTCGAGAAGGCCAAGTAATTCCGCACTAAGTTCCGCCAGGCTCGGTAGAGAACCGGCAGACGATCAGGAGAATGAAGTGATTCAGCAAGAGTCGCGGCTAAGAGTCGCCGACAACACCGGCGCAAAGGAGCTCCTTTGCATTCGGGTGCTCGGTGGTTCGGGTCGACGCTACGCCGGCATCGGCGACATCATCGTGGCAACGGTGAAGGACGCTATTCCCGGTGGCGGTGTCAAAAAAGGTGAGGTCGTGAAGGCCGTCATCGTGCGCACCCGCAAGGAGCGTCGTCGTCCGGATGGTTCCTATATTCGCTTTGACGAAAACGCAGCGGTCATCCTCAAGGGTGATGGTGAACCGCGCGGGACTCGAATCTTTGGCCCGGTTGGCCGGGAGCTGCGCGAGAAGAAGTTCATGAAGATCATCTCGTTGGCCCCGGAGGTGCTGTAGTCATGTCAGATCTGAGAATTCGCAAAGGCGACCTAGTCCAGGTCATCTCGGGTAAAGACCGGGGCGTCAAGGGCAAGGTAATTGAGGTCATTCCCGATGCAGATCGCATCATTGTTGAGGGCGTAAACCGTATTAAGAAGCACACGAAGGTCGGGCAAAACAATCGCGGCGCCAAGACCGGCGGCATCATTACCACCGAGGCCCCGATCCATGTTTCCAATGTGATGATCATCGATCCGGAGGATGGCCGCGCAACTCGCATCGGTTACCGGCGCGAAACTGTCGAGAAGCGCCGTCCGGACGGCTCCACTTATGAAGCAGAGCGCAGTGTGCGCATCTCACGTCGCACAGGTAAGGACATCTGATGACATCGGCAACAACCACGGCTCCGCGCCTAAAGGCGCGATACCGCGAGGAGATCGTGCCCGCACTGAAGACCGAATTTGCCTTCGGCAACATCATGCAGGTGCCGACTGTCACGAAGGTAGTCGTCAATATGGGCGTGGGTGAAGCTGCCCGCGACTCCAAATTGATTGAGGGTGCGATTCGCGACCTCGCGGAGATCACCGGGCAAAAGCCGCAGGTCACCAAGGCACGCAAGTCAATCGCCCAATTCAAGTTGCGCGAGGGTCAGCCCATCGGCGCCCACGTAACTTTGCGCGGTGATCGCATGTGGGAGTTTCTCGACCGGTTGCTTTCGGTAGCGCTGCCACGAATCCGCGACTTCCGCGGGCTCTCGCCAAAGCAGTTCGATGGCAGGGGTAACTACACCTTCGGGCTAAATGAACAGTCGATGTTCCATGAGATCGATCAAGATAAAATCGACCGCGTCCGCGGCATGGACATCACGGTTGTCACCACTGCTCAAAATGATGCTGAAGGCCGCGCTTTGCTTCGCCTTCTCGGATTCCCCTTCAAGGAGGCCTGATCCATATGGCAAAGAAAGCACTGATCGAGAAGCAGCAGAAGAAGCCTAAGTTCAAGGTGCGGGGTTACACCCGCTGCAACAAGTGTGGACGTCCACATGCGGTCTACCGCAAGTTCGGCCTGTGCCGGATTTGCGTGCGTCAAATGGCACATGCCGGCGAATTGCCGGGTGTGACTAAGAGCTCCTGGTAATCAACGACGTCGCAGGTCCGGGACTCCCGGAAACCACAACGAGGAAGGCCGACTGGCCATGACAATGACTGACCCGATCGCCGACATGCTTGCGCGGCTGCGCAATGCAAACTCGGCTTATCACGATGCTGTGACGATGCCGCACTCCAAGATGAAGGAAAGCATCGCCGAGATCCTCAAACGCGAGGGTTATATCGGCGGCTGGACCGTCTCCGATGCGGTTGTCGGCAAGACACTTACGTTGGAATTGAAGTACGGGCCGACTCGCGAGCGGTCGATTGCCGGGCTTCGCCGGGTTTCCAAGCCGGGCCTTCGGGTCTACGCGAAGAGCACCGGCATCCCGCGCGTACTCGGCGGCCTCGGTGTCGCAATTCTATCCACCTCATCAGGGCTGTTGACCGACCGTCAAGCCCATTCGAAAGGCGTAGGTGGGGAAGTCCTCGCCTACGTCTGGTAACCGGGAAGGAGCGCGCAAATGTCACGTATCGGACGCATGCCGATCCCGGTTCCATCCGGGGTCAATGCACAGATCGCCGGCAATGACATCACCGTGACGGGCCCCAAGGGCACGTTGTCGATGACAGTTGCTGAGCCGATTGTTATCGAGAAGCAGGAAGATGGCACGTTGCTAGTGACTCGTCCCAACGACGAGCGCGCATCGCGATCACTTCATGGCTTGACTCGCACGTTGGTAGCCAACATGGTCACCGGTGTGACCAGTGGGTACGAAAAAACGTTGGAGATTGTCGGTACCGGTTACCGTGTTGCCGCCAAGGGCACCGACTTGGAGTTTGCCCTCGGCTTCAGCCATCCGGTTGTGGTTTCGGCGCCGGCGGGTATTGCCTTCCGCGTTGAAAGCCCGGTGAAGTTCACGGTTGTTGGTATCGATAAGCAGCAGGTAGGCGAGGTTGCGGCCAATATTCGCAAGTTGCGCAAGCCGGAGCCATATAAGGGCAAGGGCGTGCGCTACGAGAACGAGGTTGTCCGTCGCAAGGCCGGAAAGGCGGGCAAGAAGTGAGTAGCTTCGGAGTTAAGTTGGGCGGGTCCGGCAACAAAGTTGCCATTGGCCGTAAGCGTCGCCATATTCGGGTGCGGAAGAAGGTTTCCGGTACCCCGGTGCGGCCGCGTTTGGTCGTCAGTCGGTCCGCTCGTCATATGGTTGCGCAGGTCGTTGATGACACCCAGGGTCGTACCCTCGCCTCTGCTTCATCGATGGAAGTCGATCTACGGGCAGCGAATGACGATAAGTCCGCGAAGGCGCGCAAGGTTGGCCAGTTAATAGCGGCGCGGGCCAAGGCGGCCGGTGTGGAGACCGTGGTTTTCGATCGCGGTGGAAACAAGTACCACGGCCGTGTCGCAGCGCTCGCGGAGGGCGCCCGCGAGGGCGGCCTGGATTTCTGAGCTGATTGAGAATTTCTAAGCTGATTACGAAATAGGGCGAATCAAGGAATAGGTAGGAGAGGGAACCCCATGGCAGCAACCTCGCGTCGCGGAAGTGGCGCAGGCACAGGCACAGGCACCGGTGGGTCCGGTGACCGCAAGGACCGCAAGGAGCGTGCTCCCCGCGAGGAGAAGTCCGCTTTCATCGAGCGCGTTGTTGCGATCAACCGGGTCTCAAAGGTCGTCAAGGGCGGTCGTCGATTTAGCTTCACGGCTCTAGTTGTCGTCGGCGACGGCGATGGCAGTGTTGGCGTTGGCTACGGCAAGGCCAAGGAAGTCCCGGCCGCGATCGCCAAAGGCGTGGAGGAGGCCAAGAAGCACTTCTTCAAGGTGCCGCGGATCCAGGGCACCATTCCGCACCCAATCACCGGCGAAGCTGCTGCAGGCGTGGTGATGCTGCGGCCGGCCGCACCAGGTACCGGGGTTATCGCTGGTGGACCGGTTCGCGCCGTATTGGAGTGTGCTGGTATTCACGACGTGCTGAGCAAATCCATGGGTTCAGACAATGCCATCAACATCGTGCATGCGACCGTTGCCGCCTTGAAGTTGCTTGAATCGCCGGAGGCCGTCGCGGCTCGTCGCGGCTTGCCACTTGAAGCCGTGGCACCGGCTGCCTTGCTGCGGGCCCGCGCCGGGGTAGGTGCCTGATGGCTCAGCTGAAGGTAACCCAGAAGAAGTCCGAAATCGGTGGCACCTCCAATCAGCGCAACACCTTGCGCTCACTTGGATTAAAGCGCATCGGTGACACCGTGGTAAAGGAAGACCGCCCGGAAATCCGCGGCATGGTCAACATGGTGTCTCACTTGGTTGTTGTCGAGGAGGTTAAGTAGCGATGGCACTCAAGATCCATCATCTGCGTCCGGCTCCGGGCGCTAAGACTGCAAAGACTCGTAAGGGTCGTGGTGAGGCGTCAAAAGGCAAGACGGCCGGCCGCGGTACGAAAGGTACCAAGGCCCGCTATCAGGTGCCGGCACGCTTCGAGGGTGGCCAGATGCCCTTGCACATGCGCCTGCCGAAGCTGAAGGGATTCACAAATCCCAATAAAGTCGAATTTCAGGTCGTCAATGTCGCCATGATCGCGAAATTGTTTCCGAAGGGCGGCGAGATCACCATCGCCGACCTCGTAGCCAACGGGGCCGTTCGCAAGGGCCAAAAGGTAAAGGTCCTCGGGCAAGGTGAGATATCGGTGGCCGTAAAGGTCAGTGCCGATGCCTTCTCCGACAGCGCCCGTGACAAGATCGTGGCCGCAGGCGGTTCCGCAACCGAGATCTAAGCAGGAGGCACAGTGCACATAAGTGCGTTTGGGGCTGCCCTGCGTACCCCGGATCTTCGCAAGAAGATTCTGTTCACCTTGGGATTGTTGGCGCTTTACCGCCTCGGTTCAGTTCTGCCAACCCCGGGTGTCGACTACTCCGCGATTCAGCGTTGTATCGACGTAGTTCAGGATAATTCCGTTTATGCACTGATTAACCTATTTAGCGGCGGGGCGCTCCTGCAGCTGTCTGTTTTTGCCCTCGGCATCATGCCGTACATCACGGCGAGCATCATCTTGCAGTTGCTGACCGTGGTGATTCCGCGGCTTGAGACGCTGAAGAAGGATGGCCAGGCCGGCCAAGCCAAGATCACGCAGTACACCCGGTACCTGACAATCGGCCTGGCAATCTTGCAGTCAACCGCAATCTTGTCGCTGGCGCGCACCCCGGGTGCCTTGTTCAGCGGGTGTAATGAAGCCATCATTCCCAATGACTCGGTTTGGGTGATCTTGGTGATGATCACCGTCATGACGGCGGGTACCGCAGTCATCATGTGGTTCGGCGAACTGATCACCGAACGCGGCATCGGCAACGGCATGTCGCTACTTATTTTCACCTCGATCATCTCTAGCATCCCGGCTCAATTTGCCTCGATCTTAGGTAGCCGGGGCATCTTCACTTTTGCCATGACCGTGCTAGTCGGCTTGGTCGTTATTGCACTGGTGGTTTTCGTCGAGCAGGCCCAGCGTCGAATCCCGGTCCAGTACGCCAAGCGCATGGTTGGGCGACGTATGTACGGCGGAACCTCGACCTATATTCCGCTGAAGGTAAACATGGCCGGCGTCATCCCGGTCATCTTCGCCTCTTCACTGCTTTTCTTGCCTACCTTGCTGGTGCAGTTGACCGGAAGCCAATCCGAATGGGCCATTTGGGTCCAGCAGAACTTTGGTACCGGCACGGGCTCCTACTACCTGATGGCTTATTTCCTGCTCATCGTGTTCTTCTGTTACTTCTATGTGTCGATTACCTTCAACCCGGTTGAAGTTGCCGACAATATGAAGAAATACGGTGGATTCATTCCTGGGATCCGTGCCGGTAAGCCCACCGCCGATTATCTGGACTATGTGCTCACGCGGTTGACCGCACCCGGTTCGCTATATCTGGGATTGATAGCCGTGTTGCCGGTCTTCGCATTTGGGGGGCTAGGTGTCGGCGGCAACTTCATCTTCGGTGGTACCAGTTTGCTGATCATGGTGGGCGTCGGGCTGGATACCGTCAAGCAGATCGAAGCCCAACTGCAGCAGCGCAATTACGAAGGCTTCCTGCGCTAATGCGCCTGATCATGATGGGGCCACCTGGTGCCGGCAAGGGCACCCAGGCCGACATCGTGTGCGCAAGTATGTCAATCCCGCACATTTCGACCGGGGATATTTTCCGCGCTAATGTCACTCAGGGCACCGCGCTCGGTGTCGAGGCGAAGAGATACATGGATGCCGGCGAGTACGTGCCCGATGGTGTGACGAATGCAATGGTGCGTGATCGCCTCGATGAAGCCGACTGCGCTGCTGGATTCTTACTCGACGGCTACCCACGCACCATCGAACAAGTAGGTGTGCTTGACGCGATGCTGTCGGCACAAGGTGTTGGCATTGATGTCGTTGTCGAACTTACTGTAGATATTGATGTTGTTGTCAAGCGCTTGGTGAAGCGCGCCCATGACCAAGGCCGAGCCGACGACACTGAAGAGGTAATCCGTCGGCGCCTTGAGGTATTCGCGGAGCAAACGGCACCACTTACTTCGCTATACGCCAGTCGGGGTTTGCTAGCTCAGGTAAGCGGTATGGGCGAAATACCCGCAGTGACCGCTCGCATTGAGGCCGCGATTAGCGCCAGCGCGTGATGGTCAATGTTTCGTAGAGGCGAGTCAATTCAGATCAAGTCGCCTGATCAGCTTGCGGTGATGCGCCAAGCGGGGCTAGTCGTCGCACTAGCACTGCAGGCGGTTTCGGCGGCGGTGCGCCCCGGGGTGAGTACCCGCGAACTCGATGCCATCGCGCGTGAGTGCATCGCGTCCAATGGCGCCACCTCGTCATTCCTTGGTTATCACGGATTCCCTGCGGTGATCTGCACTTCGGTGAATGACGAAGTCGTGCACGGGATTCCGGGGGACCGAGTACTAGTTGCTGGTGATTTGATTTCGATTGACTGCGGTGCGATTGTCGATGGCTGGCACGGCGATGCTGCCGTCAGCGTCCCTGTCGGCGCCGTAGCCGACTCGGTGTTGGCACTTTCGGCTGCCACGCAGGCCTCGCTTTGGGCAGGACTGCAGCAGGCACGTGCAGGTAATCGGCTCTCCGATATCGGCCATGCGGTTGAGCTGTCGCTAACTGCGGCCGGTGACTACGGGATCGTCGAGGATTACACCGGCCATGGCATTGGCACCAGCATGCACATGCATCCACCTATTCCGAACTACGGTAAGCCCGGCAAAGGGCCGGTATTGAAAGTTGGGATGGCATTGGCGATCGAACCCATGGCCACATTGGGATCGGCTGAAGTCGCGGTGCTGTCCGATGGCTGGACGGTAGTGGCTATGTCGGGAGCACCTGCCGCGCACTGGGAGCACACCGTTGCTATCACCGAGGCCGGCCCATGGGTACTTACTGCACTAGATGATGTCCGGCTGGGCCCAGAGGCGTCCGAATGAGTGAGCAGGTGACGCCGATCATGGCCGGTGGCACCGGGCGCAGCGGCACCACGGTCATCGCCGGGTTGCTGCACCGGCACGCACATGTCCGGGCCAGTTGGCCCCGCGAGGTCAAGTTCGTTAACAAAGAGGGCGGGCTGCTGGACCTGACACTTGGGCCAGCGGGGCGTCGGGCGAAGTTGCCCTTGGGTAGGTGGACCGCTAATAGCGAACGCGCATTGCAGGCTCGATTCCGGGCCTTTGAGGCCGGCATGCGAAATGAGTGGTGGCTGCGCACCAACCGCTTGGGGCGGGCCAGCGGGCTGCACCTGAGCTGGGAGGCGGCCGAGCGCGATCTGCTGCTCGAGCAGTTGTCGGCTGGGTTAGTGGCCGACCCCATCGGGGCGGGCCGGGCCTTTTTGGCCGGGATGATCCGCTCCCAGCATGGTGCCGCGGGCGAGCCGTGGTGGATCGACACCTCACCGCCAAATATCTCCAATGCGGGCCGGATCCACCAATTTTGGCCCGAAACTCGATTTATCTGGATGGTTCGCGATGGCCGGAGCACCGCCGCATCGGTGCTCGCGGAGCGCTGGGGGCCAAGTGACCCGGTCGAGGCGATCAATTGGTGGGCTGACCGGGTCCGTCGGGCACATTTGGGCCTGCATCAGGTCCCACCTCAGGCGGTGTTAGTGCTGTCGCTAGAGGATCTGGTGGTCTTGGACCGGGCGGCCAGCTACCAGCGGGTTCTGGATTTCCTGGCCCTAGATGACGACCCGGCGATGCGCGAGTTCTTCAATGAGCAAATGCCGGCGGAGCGGGTAGGGCTGGACAAATGGCGGTCCAGGGTCAAGGACCCGGCGGCATTTGCGGCGGCCTACTCGGTGGCCGCCGGGCAGTTGGAGTCAGCAGGTTTCGAAGTCTTCGCCCGCTAGCAGCCGGTGAAGTAGGATGCGCCCATGAGAAACCTACTGAAAGCCAGCCTAATCGCCGCCGCCGCCACGGCCCTGGCCTTGGGGGTCACCGCCACTAGCGGTGCGGCGACCTTGACCAAGGACCCAGACCCCACCTTGGTGGTACTTCGACTGCCGACCCAGGTCCAGATCAAAGATGGCGTTGCCATCGTGCTGTCGCAGGAC
Source organism: uncultured Actinomycetes bacterium (assembly GCA_903960135.1). Lineage (GTDB taxonomy): Bacteria > Actinomycetota > Actinomycetes > S36-B12 > S36-B12. Next base: position 9,083 of record CAJBZP010000064.1, read on the forward strand.
ACCAATACGACGACCGGGTACTCCTGGAGTATCAAGGTTTCCGGTGACAAGTCGGCCGTGAAGGTCTACGCCGGCACCTACCAAGCACCGGCCCCGTCCGGAGCGGTGGGGGTTGCTGGCACCACCACCTGGTACATCAAGGCGCTGGCCCCGGGTCAAGCCGTCCTCAAATTGGTCGCCACCCCACCGGGTGGGGGCGCTGGCACCGTCAAGAAGTTGACGGTCACCGTCACCCAGTAGGTAGGCCAGTAGCTAGGGGGAGCCCAGCCCGCTCTCGGTCCGGCGCTGGCCGGACTTGGGGGGGGCGATTATGAGGAAAAGGTCCGGGCCCGTAGACTCAGCAGGCTGATGTGGGGCTTCCCCGTTCGTCCGCTGGCAAATCCTCGGTTTTTCGGGTTTTTGGCGCGTTTCGTCGGGGCCTGTGCTGCGAAAGCAGCAATCGGCGCACCTGGTGAAAGCGGAGGATATGGGCAAGAAGGACGGCGCGATCGAGCTCGAGGGCACGATCACCGAGTCATTGCCCAATGCAATGTTCCGGGTGGAGTTGGACAACGGGCACAAAGTGCTCGCGCACATCAGCGGGAAGATGCGGATGCACTACATCCGGATCCTTCCGGACGATCGAGTGGTCGTGGAGCTATCGCCCTACGACCTCACGCGCGGCCGGATCGTCTACCGCTACAAGTAAAAAACTCAATCTGCTAGTTCGAACTCAAGGAAGAAGCCATGAAGGTCAAGCCGAGCGTGAAAAAGATCTGCGACAAGTGCAAAGTCATTCGTCGCCACGGTCGTGTCATGGTGATTTGTGAGAACGTGCGTCATAAGCAGCGTCAAGGCTGAAAGCCTGGATGTAGCAAGGCGGGCATTCGGGGAGACAACCCGAACACCTGATAACTAAGCGGTACCCGACCCCTTGCGCAAGCAAGGACGACACCTTCGGACACGTGGCCGAAGACCTGCCTTGGCGGGCAGGACTGGTACTGCACCCATACCCCGTGCATAGGAAGAAGAGAGAACGCCCAAATGGCCAGACTTGTTGGTGTCGACTTGCCGCGCGATAAGCGCATGGCGGTCGCCCTCACCTATATCTACGGTATCGGCCGCTCCCAAGCTGCTAAGGCGCTTGTTGCGACCGGCGTGAGCCCGGACCTCAGGTCCCAAGAATTAAACGATGAACAACTGGTTGCCCTTCGGGACTGGATCGACGTCAACCTCAAAGTCGAAGGCGATCTACGCCGTGAGGTTGCTGCCGATATCAGACGCAAGGTCGAGATTGGTTGCTACCAGGGAATCCGTCACCGCCGCGGCATGCCGGTTCGTGGTCAACGAACCCACACCAATGCACGAACCCGCAAGGGTCCGCGCAAGACCGTCGCCGGAAAGAAGAAGGTCGGCAAGTAAGCCGTCCCTTCACCCCGAAAACCACAGACGAGAATCCCAGGAGAGCAGCAAATGGCCCCGAAGTCAGGTAGTAAAGCGCCCGCCAAGAAGGTGCGGCGCAAAGAGAAGAAGAACGTGGCCCACGGCCACGCTCATATCAAGAGCACTTTCAATAACACCATCGTGTCGATCACCGATCCAACCGGTGCCGTAATCGCGTGGGCGAGCGCCGGACAGGTGGGTTTCAAGGGCAGCCGTAAATCCACCCCTTTCGCCGCGCAACTGGCGGCAGAGGCGGCGGCGCGGCGGGCCATGGAGCACGGCATGCGCAAGGTGGATGTCTTCGTAAAGGGTCCAGGCTCTGGCCGTGAGACGGCAATTCGGTCCCTGCAGGCAACAGGCCTAGAAGTTGGCTCGATTTCCGATGTCAGCCCGGTTCCCCATAACGGGTGCCGCCCCTCAAAACGTCGTCGCGTCTGATCGCGCAGAGAACTAAGAGAAATAGGAGAACTGATACCAATGGCGCGATATACCGATGCGGACTGCAAGCGCTGCCGTCGCGAGAAGATGAAGTTGTTCCTGAAGGGCTCCAAGTGCGAGTCACCTAAATGCCCATTTGAGAAGCGCCCTTATCCGCCCGGTCAACACGGTCGCGGTCGTTCTAAGGACAGCGAGTATTTGCTGCAGCTTCGAGAGAAGCAAAAGGCCACCCGGATGTACGGCGTGCTAGAGAAGCAGTTCGCTAACTACTATGTAGAAGCTCAGCGTCAATCCGGCAAGACCGGTGAGAACCTGCTGCGCATCTTGGAATCACGCCTCGACAACGTTGTGTTCCGTGCCGGCTTTGCCAAGTCGCGCGATATGGCACGTCAGCTGGTAACCCACGGGCACATGTTGGTCAATGGCCAAAAAGTCAATATTCCGTCCTACCGTGTTTCCCCCAACGACATCGTTGAGGTTCGCGTTGGATCCCGTGAGATGACCCCGTTTGTAATCGCGCATGCCGAAATCGGCGACCGCCCGGTACCGGCATGGCTCGAGGTAGTTCCCTCGCAGATGCGGATCTTGGTGCACTCGCTGCCGGCGCGTGCCGTAATCGATACCCAGGTCAACGAACAGCTGATCGTCGAGCTCTACTCCAAGTAATTCGAGACCCAGCCACCCGGTTTGATCTCAAACAGCAACATCGCGATGTCATATATAGGTCGTCGCGGGAAGGAAGTACATCGTGCTTATTAGCCAGCGCCCAATTCTCACCGAAGAGCCCATCAGTGAGTTCCGCTCGCGATTTGTCCTTGAGCCACTCGAGCCCGGGTTCGGATACACCCTTGGTAACTCGATGCGGCGAACGCTGCTGTCGTCAATACCCGGCGCCGCTGTGACGAGTATTCGAATCGACGGTGTTTTGCACGAGTTCACCACGATTCCGGGGGTGAAGGAGGACGTAACCGAGGTAATCCTCAACATTAAGCAGCTTGTTGTGTCAAGTGAGCATGACGAACCTGTTGTGATGTATCTGCGCAAGCAGGGCTCAGGCGAGGTAACCGCGGCCGATATTCAGCCTCCCGCGGGCGTAGAGGTGCACAATCCGGATCTACACATCGCGACTTTGAATGGCAAGGGCAAGATTGAGATTGAACTCGTTGTCGAGCGTGGCCGTGGTTACGTCTCAGCGACTTTGAACAAGCAGGCAGGCCAAGAGATTGGCCGCATTCCGGTCGACTCGATCTACTCGCCGGTGTTGAAAGTCACCTACAAGATTGAGGCGACCCGCGTTGAGCAGCGCACTGACTTTGACAAGTTGGTGCTTGATGTTGAGACCAAGCAGTCGATGCGCCCCGGCGATGCTGTTGCGTCCGCCGGTAAGACCTTGGTTGAGTTATTCGGGTTGGCCCGCGAGCTCAACCTAGAGGCGGAGGGCATTGATATTGGTCCATCGCCGACTGATTCATTTGTTGCTGAGCAGTTGTCGACGCCGATCGAGCAGCTCGACATGACCGTCCGCTCTTACAACTGCCTCAAGCGCGAGGGTATCCACACGGTTGGTGAGCTCATCACTCGCAGCGAGGCCGATCTTCTTGATATTCGCAACTTTGGGGCGAAGTCAATTGACGAAGTGAAGGTAAAGTTGGTGAGCCTCGGCCTCGCTCTGAAGGACAGCCCACCCGGATTTGATCCCGGGGCTGCCGTCTACTACGACGATGACGATGATTACGAAGACGATGACTTCGTCGCCGCGGAGGTAGGCGAAGTAGCCCCGATCGTCGCCGCAATCGAGGAAACCATCGAGGATGACTCGGCGTTTGCCGAGGATGAGCGCCTTTAATCCAGTTGTAACCACTGAACGCATTTCGACAGGAGAAGCACAATGCCTACGCCAACCAAGGGTCCACGTCTGGGCGGCAGCCCGGCCCACCAGCGGTTAATGCTGGCCAACTTGGCAACCGCGTTGTTTGAGCATGGCAAGATCACAACGACAGAGGCCAAGGCCAAGCGGCTGCGGCCACTCGCGGAGCGCTTAATCACCTTCGCAAAGCGCGGTGATCTGCACGCACGACGCCGGGTGCTGATGGTGGTGCGCGATAAGTCAGTGGTGCACACCCTGTTCACCGAAATCGGACCGAGTTTCGCAACCCGGTCGGGTGGCTACATCCGGATCACCAAGATCGGGCCCCGCAAGGGTGACAACGCACCGATGGCTGTCATCGAGTTGGTGGAGCCGCTGACCGAGCAGGTGATCGCCGAGGCGACCGCAGCCACTAAGCGGGCCGCCAAGCAGGCTACGCCGGCGCCCGAGGCTGCGGTACCACCGGTTGCCGAGGAGGTTGCTGCGCCAGAAGTTGTAGCTGCTGAAGATGTAGCTGCTGAAGTTGTAGCTGCTGATGATGTAGCTGCTGATGCGGCCTCGGATAAGTCCTGACAGCAAATGATGCTTTGCAGCAGCCCGCCGCCGGATCATCTGGTGGCGGGCTGCTTCATCTTGAGTCGATGACCCGGATCCGTCTTGATATCGCCTATGACGGCCGCGAGTTCGCCGGTTGGGCACGCCAGCGCGAACTGCGCACGGTGCAAGGTGAACTGGAGCAGATGATCGGCAACCTAGTCGGTGCCGAGGTGGAAATTACCTGTGCGGGCCGCACCGATGCCGGGGTGCACGCGCGTGGCCAGGTAGCCCACCTCGATGTGCTGAAGTGGCCAGCTGATTTAGACACGTGGCGATTGAATCGGGCGCTGCCGGCAGATATTCGGGTAATGGCGATCAGTTTGGTGCCGGGTGACTTTGATGCGCGATTCTCGGCGCTGTGGCGCAGGTACACCTATCGGGTCTCCGACAGCCCCATCGGCCCGGCACCACTTGATCGCGGTCAAGTCCTGCAATGGGGCAAGGCATTGGATCTGGAGGCGATGAACGCGGCCGCCCGGCCGCTGATTGGCGAACATGACTTCACCGCATTCTGTAAAATGCGGGTGGATGCGTCAGCGGTCCGAGCCTTGCTTGACCTGCACTGCGACCGAATTGGCGCTGACATTGTCGTTACCGTGACCGCAGATGCCTTCTGCCATTCGATGGTGCGCAGTTTGATCGGCGCCCTCTTACCGGTGGGCGATGGGCGAAAGCCGGTCACCTGGCCCTTGGAAATGTTGGTCTCGGGAGTTCGGGGGGCCACCGTGATGCCAGCGCATCCATTAGTTCTAGAAGAGGTCGGTTACCCAGGTGTTGACCAATTTCTTGATCGGCAGCTGCAAACCAAACAGCACCGAGCCTTGGGCGAGTCAGCCCGGTGAGCCACGTCGATGTGCAGCATGTCAGTTACAGCCTGCCCGATGGCCGCGTGCTGCTGGATGACATTACATTTCGGATTCCCGATGGTGCAGTCGCAGCGCTAGTTGGGCCAAATGGCGCCGGCAAGACAACCCTGCTGCGCATGATCGCAGGTGACATCGCGCCGGACACCGGCGCGATCGTGCACAGCGGCCGGTTAGCGGTGATGCGGCAATTCGTCGGGCAGATACATGATGGCACCGTTCGCGATTTATTGCTCAAGGTGAGTCCGCCGGTGCTTCGGGATGCAGCAGCAGCACTTGATGCGGCGGAGTTACGGATGATGGAGATCGATGATGAGGCCGCACAGATGGCATATGCCTCCGCCATTGCCGATTTCGGTGATGCGGGTGGTTACGACGCCGAAGTCACTTGGGACGTGGTGTCGATGGCGGCAATGGGTGAGACCTTCGAAGCAGTGCGGGGTCGCGGGGTAAGTACCCTTTCCGGGGGCGAACAAAAGCGAATAGTTCTCGAGTACCTATTTCGGGGGGTCGAGGAAGTCCTGCTACTCGATGAACCGGATAACTACCTTGATGTCCCTGGCAAGATCTGGCTTGAGCAGCAACTGAAATCCACATCGAAAACCGTTCTCTTGATCTCCCATGATCGTGAACTCCTAAACCAAGCGGCGACCCACATTGTCAGCGTTGAGTTGGGAGCGGCTGGCAACAGCATCTGGGTGCACGGAGGGAATTTCGATTCCTATCATGTGGCCCGTCGCGAACGCTTCTCACGCTTAGAGGAGCTACGTCGCCGGTGGGATGAAGAGCTGGTAAAACTGCGTGCCTTAGTTTTGGCCTTGCGGGAGAAGGCGAAGTTCAATGACGGCCTTGCATCGCGATACCAAGCGGCTGTCACCAGGTTGAAAAAGTTTGAAGAAGCAGGGCCGCCGATGGAGGTGCCACGTGAGCAGAACGTCAACATGCGACTCCACGGTGGCCGCACCGCAAAGCGCGCGGTGGTTGCCACGCGCCTGGAACTAACCGGACTGACGGCACCATTTGATCTGGAGATCTGGTTCGGTGAGCGACTTGCGATTCTTGGGGCGAACGGCTCAGGTAAATCACATTTACTGCGACTACTGGCACGTGGTGGGTCGGACCCAGATATTGAGCACCAGCCCGTGGGGGAGGTGGATATCTTGGCGGTCGCCCATAGTGGGTCCGTGCGGTTGGGCTCTCGGGTGCGTCCGGGTTGGTTCGCCCAAACCCATCTCCGCCCTGATCTAACAGGGCGCACTTTGCTCGAGGTGCTGCATCGAGGCGATGGGCGCCGGGTGGGGTTACCGCGTGAGCTAGCGGCGCGGGCGTTGGACCGATACGAGTTGGCCGCGGCCGGGGAGCAAATATTCGACACCTTGTCCGGGGGCCAGCAGGCCCGGTTTCAGATCCTGCTCCTTGAACTCTCCGGGGCGACCTTGCTGCTGCTTGACGAGCCCACTGACAACTTGGACCTAGCGAGCGCTGAGGCCTTAGAAATCGGGTTAGATGCCTTTGAGGGGACGGTGGTGGCCGTCACCCACGACCGCTGGTTTGCCCGAAATTTTGACCGATTCTTGGTCTTTGGCCGGGACGGCTCGGTGACTTTGGCGGGCGCGCCGGTCTGGTCCGGTTGGTAGCGAGAACCTGAGGTGGTTGCGCCATGACCCACCCGATTTGGTGCCGGCGCGCCCACGTGGGTACCCTTGGGGGTCGCACTTGTTGAACTGGCAAGTAATCCCAACGAGCAAAGGTAAAGGTGGCGTCCCGTGCGCACGTACAGCCCCAAGTCCGGTGAGATCACCCGCACCTGGCACGTCATTGACGCAACCGACATCGTGCTCGGACGCCTTGCCTCACAAGCTGCAACATTGCTGCGCGGTAAGCACAAGACCATCTTTGCCCCCCACGTTGACACCGGTGACTTCGTCATCATCATCAATGCCGAGAAAGTCGCGTTGACCGGCTCGAAGAAGCAGCAGAAGATGGACTACCGTCACTCTGGCTTCCCGGGTGGTCTGCGTGCTACGAACTACGCCGAACTCTTGGAGACGAATCCGCGACGGGTGATTGAAAAGGCCGTCAAGGGAATGCTCCCGCACAACAAGCTCGGCCGGCAGCAGATCAAGAAGCTGAAGGTGTACTCCGGGTCTGAGCACCCACACACGGCCCAGCAACCGCTGCCGTTCACTATTACCCAGGTCGCTCAGTAGATTCCCGGCTAAGACAACACGAAAGGATCCGCGGCAGTGTCCGAGGCCATGATTGAAGAAGTAGACATCGACATCGATGAAGATGCGGATGCTCCATCGGAGTACACCTCTGAGACTCCGGTGAACCGCGCTGTTGCCGCACGTGACATTGTCGTCGCACCCGGGGCTGCCATCGGCCGCCGCAAGGAGGCCATTGCCCGCGTACGCATGGTTCCGGGCACCGGCAAGTGGACCATCAATGGCCGCGCACTGGATGAGTACTTTCCCAATAAGGTGCACCAGCAACTGGTTAATGATCCGTTTGTGACTTTAGGTGCCGAAGGCAAGTTCGACGTCATTGCGCGCATTAACGGTGGTGGTGTCTCCGGTCAGGCGGGGGCTCTGCGCTTGGGGGTAGCCCGAGCCCTTAACGGAATAGATGTCGAGGGTAACCGTCCGAGTCTGAAGAAGGCTGGTTTCTTGACTCGCGACCCACGAATCAAGGAGCGTAAGAAGTACGGCCTGAAGAAGGCCCGCAAGGCTCCTCAGTACAGCAAGCGCTAATCCCTTGGGCCAGCTCTTCGGTACCGATGGTGTTCGGGGCCTGGCGAACAAGGATCTGACCGCGGAGATCGCGCTGGATCTTTCGGTTGCGGCCGCCCATGTGCTCGGTGATGTTGGCGCATTTGCTGGGCATCGGCCGGTGGCTGTAGTTGGTCGCGATACGCGCGCAAGTGGTGAATTTCTCGAAGCCGCGGTTGTTGCTGGCCTCGCGAGTGCCGGCGTTGACGTGATCTTGCTGGGAGTCGTCCCGACTCCCGCAGTCGCATATCTAGTAAATTCACTGGATGCAGATCTTGGGGTCATGCTGTCGGCCTCGCATAATCCAATGCCGGATAACGGCATTAAGTTTTTTAATCGCGGTGGCTTAAAACTCGACGACGAGATCGAAAACGCCATTGAGGCGCGACTGAGCGAACCGTGGGATAGACCAATCGGTGATCAGGTGGGTCGGGTGCGCTTAGACCATGGCGCGATAGCTTCATATGAGCAGCATTTACTCGACAGCCTTCCCAATGAGCTAGCCGGGTTGAAGATTGTTGTTGACTGCGCCAATGGGGCCGCATCGGTAATTGCGCCCGAGGTATTGCGCAGGGCCGGCGCCGAGGTTATTGCGATCCACGCAGCGCCAGATGGTCTCAACATCAATGACGGCTGCGGAAGCACTCACCTAGACGATCTGCGGGCTGCGGTGCTAGAGCATGGCGCCGATGCCGGTATCGCGCACGATGGCGATGCGGATCGTTGCCTAGCAATTGACGAACTAGGTGCGGTAGTCGACGGCGACCACATCCTGGCAATCCTCGCCGTGTCCATGCGTGATGCCGGCCGACTTGCCGCGAACACCGTCGTCTCTACGGTCATGGCCAATCTTGGTTTTAGGATTGCAATGCAAGAAGCCGAAATCGTGGTTGTCGAGACCGGTGTTGGTGATCGATACGTACTTGAGGAGATGCGCACAAACGGCTACCTCCTTGGGGGTGAGCAAAGCGGTCACATCGTGATGGCTGATTTCGCCACAACCGGTGACGGCCTGCTCACGGCTTTGCACCTGCTGGCGCGAGTCGGCCAAACCGGCAGGTCGCTGGGGCAACTAGCTAGCGCGGTCAGCAAACTTCCGCAGGTGCTGATTAACGTCACGGACGTCGACCGTTCCCGACTCGAAGGCTGTGCCGAGGTCGATGAGGCGGTAGCCCAAGCCGAGACCGTCCTGGGCGAATCGGGGCGAATACTGCTGCGCCCATCGGGCACCGAGCCCGTGATCCGGGTGATGGTCGAAGCCCCCACCTTGGAGCAGGCAGAAAGTATTAGCCAGTCGATCGCGGCGGTTGTTCAAGGCGCACTCCGCGAGCATTGACCCGGCCCCAAACCCACTGTTGTAAAAGCAGGGTGAGCCAACCGGCAAGAGCCATGCCGGTGATATTTATCAGCAACTGCAAGGCACTTCCGAGGACTTCATTCCAGAGACCAAATACCGCGGCGATGGCAATATTGCCAGAGGCCGGGATTGTGGTAACCGAGATAAAAACACCAACTAGGCCGCCGGTGCGCGATGACGTTAACGAGAGCACCCCGGCCGCGCCGGCGACGAGGGCAATCAGCAACGACCACCAGTTCGGGCTGTAGATGAATGCGGTGCCCGGGCTTGGTTTGAGTACATCGAATTCAGTGATGAGGCCGAACCCTCGGGCGGCCAGAGCCAACATGGTGACAAGGAGGATCGAAACCGCAAACCCGATAAACAAAGTGCGAAGTGCCTGCCGTAGGAGGTGTGGACGCCGTTTTACCAGTGCCAAGCCAAGGGTTGCGATTGCGGTGAACTCCGGACCGAGGACCATGGCGCCGATTACGAGGATCACCGAGTCGGTGACCACGGCGATTGCTGCCAGCAAGGTCGCCATAATCATGAAACTCAAGTAGGTCCAGGTTAATTGGGTGTCGTCATACGCACGCTCGATCACCTCGGCCCAGACAACGGCGTCCGCACTACTACCGGGTGCTAGCCGCTCCGCAGCCAGTCCATTTTGCGAGATCCAGGTGGTGACCGGGACCAATTGGATGGTGCCGGTCTCCGCGATCCCCAGTGCGGTGAGTTGGGCAACTATGCCGTTGGCGCTCTCGCGGGGGATATCGGCCCAAATCACGTCGCCAACCGGCTTGACGCTGGCTGCCCGCCAGATGGTCAGGCTACTGACCGTGGGGTCGGCGGCCAAAATGGCACTGGCCGCCTCGCTTAGGTCGGTCGGGCACGCTAGGCGCAAAGTGAGCACCCTCTACTCTGGCACCTATGTGCGGAATTGTTGGGTATGTCGGCAAGAAGCAGGCCCTTGAAGTCGTGGTGGCTGGGTTGCGCCGGATGGAGTACCGGGGATATGACTCCGCTGGCATCGCGGTGATCTCCGGTGGCCACCTGGAAGTCCGGAAAAAGGCCGGGAAATTGGTCAATCTGCAGACCCTGCTGGGCTCAGACCCGCTGCCCGATTCCACCACCGGGATCGGGCATACGAGGTGGGCCACCCACGGCGGCCCGACCGACTCAAATGCACACCCCCATGTCAGTGAGGATGGCACGGTAGCCGTCATCCACAACGGCATCATCGAGAACTTTGCGGAACTTCGAGGTGAGCTCATCGCAGCTGGCGTCACCTTGGCCTCCGAAACCGATACCGAAGTTGTCGCTCATCTTCTCGCCAAGAAGCTGCCGGCAGCGGGCGGTGATCTCGTGGCCGCCATGCGTGAAGTCTGTGGCCGACTGGAAGGCGCATTCACCTTGGTGGCGATTGATCCGCGGCAACCAGATCTCGTGGTCGGTGCCCGCCGCAATTCACCGCTCGTTGTCGGGGTTGGCATCGATGAGAACTTCCTTGCCTCGGACGTTTCAGCATTTGTCGACCACACGCGTAATGCCCTGGAACTTGGGCAGGATCAAATAGTTGTTTTGACAGCGGCGAGTATCCGGGTGCTGGATTTTGCTGGCAACCAGGTAGAGGCGCGCCCCTTCACCATCGACTGGGATGCCTCGGCGGTTGAAAAGGGTGGGCACGATCTGTTCATGCTCAAGGAGATCGCCGAGCAGCCAAAGGCCGTGGCCGATGCATTACTAGGTCGAGTTGGCACCGATGGCCGCATTCAACTTGATGAAATGGGTTTGGACGATCAGGCGCTTCGAGACATCGACAAAGTAGTAGTGGTCGCCTGTGGCACCGCGGCGCATGCGGGCATGGTGGCCAAGTATGCGATTGAACACTGGACCCGGATCCCGGTCGAGATGGAGCTGGCGAGCGAATTTAGGTACCGAGATCCGATTGTCAATTCGCGATCATTGGTTATCGCGATATCCCAGTCCGGTGAGACCATGGATACCCTGATGGCCCTTCGCCACGCCAAGGATCAAGGAGCCAAGACCCTCGCCATTTGCAATACGGTCGGGTCCACCATTCCGCGTGAGGCCGATGCGGTTATCTACACCTATGCGGGACCTGAGATTGCGGTTGCGTCGACCAAGGCTTTCCTGACGCAGATCATCGCCGCCTATCTGGTCGGGCTATACCTTGCCCAGGTGCGCCAGGTAATGCCAGCTGCACAGATCGCTTCGGTGCTAGCTGATCTCGCAGACATGCCGGGCAAGGTTGATCTAGTGCTCGATACTGTCGAGCCGGTGCGGGCCTTGGCGCGCGAGTTCGCAGATGCGCCTTCGGTGCTGTTCATTGGCCGCCACGTCGGGTTCCCCGTAGCCCTCGAGGGTGCCTTAAAACTAAAGGAACTTGCCTATATGCATGCCGAGGGTTTTGCGGCGGGTGAGCTAAAGCACGGTCCGATCGCCCTGATTGAAGATGGGGTGCCGGTGGTTGTCATCGTGCCGTCGCCGGCTGGTCGGGCGATACTCCACGACAAGATTATCTCCAATATTCAAGAGGTGCGTGCCCGCGGCGCCCGCATCATTGCGATCGCCGAGGAAGGCGACGAGAAAATCAATGACTACGCCGACTTCGTGATTAGGGTTCCGGTGGTACCCCCGCTGATGGCGCCGTTAGTGACGACGGTGCCCCTTCAGGTCTTTGCCTGCGAGATGGCCACGGCCAAAGGCCACGATGTTGACCAGCCCCGAAATCTCGCAAAGTCTGTGACCGTGGAGTAGGTCATGATCGCGGCATTTGGGGCGGCCACCGTTCGAGCCGCTGAGGCGGCCCACGGGCTGGAGCTGATTTCCGGGGCCTTGATGGACCGAGCGGCAACGGGCTTGGCGCGCCAGGTGGTTTTTGTGCTTCAAGAACTTCGTGGGCAAGTTCGTGGGGCTCAGGTCACCATTGCCGTAGGCAGCGGCAATAACGGCGGTGATGCACTTATTGCAGGTGCCAAGTTGGCGCAGCGCGGCGTAGCAGTGACCGCGGTATGTGTGGGGGCCAGTGTCCATGAAGCCGGTCTTGCGGCCCTGCGACGGGCGAATGGGCGGGTATTGCAGTGGAATGCGGCGGACAGCATGGTTACCCAGCAAGAGCCATTCCTTGACGTCGACATCATCATCGATGGCATCGTCGGCACCGGCGGCAC
>CAJBZP010000065.1 GCA_903960135.1 uncultured Actinomycetes bacterium
GCTTGGTATCAAGCCAATGAAGCTTGGTGGCGCCCCCTTAAAGCAAAAGCGGCGTTGTAGCACTCATGCGGGTTCTGGTCATCGGTTGCAATGGTCAACTTGGCAGTGTGCTGGTAGACCTCCTCGCGGCGCGACCCGCCGATGTGGTCAAAGGTGTTGACCTGCCGGCCGTTGACATCACCGCCCCCGCGTCGGTGCACGAGGTGTTCACGCAATTCGCCCCCGATGTCGTCATCAATTGCGCGGCCTGGACGGCGGTTGATGCTGCCGAGGAGCGCGAAGGCGATGCCCTGAAAGTAAATGGTGACGGCCCACGTGTCCTTGCCGAGGCCTGCAAGGCGACCGGTGCCTGGTTGGTGCAGATATCCACCGACTATGTGTTCGCTGGTGACGCAAGCACGCCCTACCCTGAAGACGCGATCCCGGACCCAAAGACGGCTTATGGCCGAACCAAATTGGCCGGTGAAGTTGCAGTGCAGCAGGTGCTCCCCGAGGCCCACTATCTAGTTCGCACGGCTTGGCTTTATGGTCTGCAGGGCACTAACTTCGTAAAAACAATGCTCACCTTGGAAGCAGAGCGCGACAGTGTTTCGGTGGTCGAGGACCAGCGGGGCCAGCCGACTTATGCCCGCGATCTAGCCGAGCAGCTCCTGCTACTACTTGATGCCCGCCCACCCGCCGGCACCTTCCATGCCACTAACGCTGGCGCGACCACTTGGTTTGAATTCACGCGGGCTATCTTCGAAAGCATCGGCGCCGACCCGCAGCGGGTGCTGGCGACCGACTCGGCCAGCTTCGTGCGGCCGGCGCCCCGGCCCGCCTACTCGGTGCTCGCTCAAGATAAATGGCAACTGGTCGGGCTGACACCCATGCGGGATTGGCGCGCTGCCCTAACGGCGGCTTTTGCCGATGGGATTACCGCGCCTTAGCGGGTTCATGCATCCATAGGTGTGTCCAACGGCTGATCGTCGCCAAACAGTTTGCATCGACGCGTCCGAGAACGCGCTGGATTCGAGCAGTGCTAATTGTTCGGGGTTGCTCTGTCATGGCGAAAGTCGGCGTGCCGAGCCCGGTTTGCCCGGTCAACAAAATGTGGTTGTTCCAGCCGCGATCCTTACGCGTGCAAGGCAAGAGAATCGTGAGTTCTTGGACTACATCTTCAAAATCGGTTGACGCGATGACGAGGGCCGGACGTTGCCCAGATTGTTCGCGACCTTGGGTGGTACAGAAATCAGCCCAGACAACTGTTCCGGCACGTGACATCGAATTAGCCCCCGACATAGTGCTCACCACGGATCAACCATCAGCCCGTCGGCCAAGGAGCCGTCCATTGATCGAGTTTCTTCTAGATAGTCGGCCCAAACTTCGGCAGGCGCGTCCAGCATTTGCTGCTTTGCCAGGGCTACTTCCTGGCGCCAGAGGTAGTCGGCGAGCACCTTTTCGATCATGCTCCCGGCGGTTAATCCTTGGCTAGCCGCTAACTCGTTAACTCGATCTCGGGTTTCGGCTGAA
>CAJBZP010000066.1 GCA_903960135.1 uncultured Actinomycetes bacterium
CGACGGTCATGGCCTTTGCGGTCATCAACCGGTTGCACCGAACTCCAATCAGCACCCATGGCTGCAAGAACCCGCTCGGTTAGTTCGCGGTTGTTCAACTCGAGTCCGCCGCCGATGTTATAGGACTCACCAGCCTTGCCTTTGGCCATGACAATCGCTATGCCGCGGCAGTGGTCGTCGACATGCAGCCAATCGCGCACATTCATGCCGTCGCCATAAAGCGGAACCTTGCCACCATCAATTAAGTTGGTGACGAACAGGGGCACGACTTTCTCGGGGAATTGGTAGGGGCCATAGTTATTGGAGCATCTGGTGCTGGAGACGTTCAACCCGTAGGTGACGTAGTAGGCGCGCACCAGCATCTCGGCCGCAGCTTTCGCCGCCGAGTAGGGCGAGTTGGGTAGTAGCGGCTCATTTTCAGTCCACGAGCCGGTATCGATCGACCCGTAAACCTCATCGGTGCCGATATGAACCGTGCGCGCAACCTGATGGCGTAGGCAGGCATCCAAGATGGTCTGGGTGCCGACCACATTGGTGATGATGAAATCCTGCGGCCCGTGAATCGAGCGATCAACGTGGGTTTCGGCCGCGAAGTTAACAACCACGTCATGGCCCGGGAGCACTTGGTCAAGGAGGTCGCCGTCGCAGATATCGCCCTGCACGAAGGTGTAGCGGGGGTCATCAGCCACGGCCGCCAGGTTTGCGAGGTTGCCCGCGTAGGTGAGCTTGTCGTAGACGGTGACACCGGTTACCTCGGTGCCGTACTCGCCCGCGAGCAACTGGCGCACAAAGTGGGAGCCGATGAACCCGGCCGCGCCGGTGACAAAATAACGCAAGGTTAACTACCCTTTCTTTCGGTCGGCCCACGCGCCAGATCAACGGCTTTCATCTCCTCCGGCGATAATTCAATATCCGGCTTGCCCCCGGTTAGGCCTTTCAGATACGTGCGGGTCTCGGCGCGCCCGTGGATCGAGGTCAACACCAACCCGTCGCCAGCGTCGTCAAGTAGGGCGGCCGAGAACGAGTAACGGCCTCCGAGATCACCCAGCGCGTCATACCGGATGACCGAGACGTGTCGCAGGGAATCGGCAACGTCATGGCGGGTCTTGGTAAGAACCCGATCCAGATCGGCGACGTCTTGGCGCAGTTCTTGGAAGTCTGATACCGAGCGGGCCACCACGTCGACGAAGGTCTCCCGACCGTCGGTTGCCTCCAACAAAACTAGCGACCGGCGTAGGTGGGAGAGCCGAACCAGGGCGATCAGCGCGACTATTAGAGCCACTAGGGCGATTACGACAGCGACCAGCGCGAGGATGCTAAGAGCACTGGAGTCCACGGCTGAAAGCCTATCCGGAACACCCCCACCTGCTTGTAAGGTGATGGGTCATGAACCTGACCGTCGAATTCACCTCGCGCGGTGCCGGGCTGTTCTTCGGGACTTTGCTGTTCCTCATGGCTTCGCTGAGCCTGCTGCGCACGGTGGTGGTGCCTCGTCATCTCCGCTCGGTGATTACCGATGGCGTCCTCGTCGCGGTGGTTGGTATCAGCCGGTTGGTTGCCCGGATTGGTCGCACTTATCTCAGGCGCGATGCGGCCCTGGCCTGGGCCGGCCCCCTGATCATCATCGCCCTGCTCATCACTTGGCTGTTGATTTACATCTTGGCCTACGGATTATTGATTCACGGGTTTAGTGGTGAGCCACTTGGCGATGCACTTCGCGAATCCGGATCGAGCCTGCTCACCTTGGGATTTGCGAACGACAACAGCAGTAATGACGCCACCCTGCTGGATTTCCTTGCGGCGGCAACCGGCCCAGTAGTGATCGCGCTGATGATCGGATACCTACCCACCATTTACCAGACCTACATTGATCGCGAAGTGCAGGTGACGATCATGGCACCAGCCGCAGGTGAGCCCGCCTGGGGCCCGGAATTCCTTTCCCGCATGTGCCTAACTAAGTCCATTGCGGACTTGCCGGTACATCTTGCGTCATGGGCGCCCTGGGCGGCGAAGCTGCGCATGACTCACATCACCTACCCGATGCTGATGTATGTGCGCTCTGGGCGTGGTACCCGGCATTTTCTAGTCTCGCTTTTGACCGCAATGGACGCCAGCGCCTTACTAATTGCGCTCAACACGAGTTTGCCGCGCACCCCCTGTTACGTCACATTGCAGCACGGTTCAGACGCAGTTCAAACCCTTTACGTTTACTTCGGGGCGAAGCAGCCAAGGGTTTACTACCTACCCTTTCGAAGTATTTGGCTGCGCAAGTACAAGCACCTACAACCGCTCAGTGCGAGTCAACTGAAAGTACCGGCGCGCGACGCCCAAATCGCCGCCGTGCACGAGGCCGCCGCCGCTGACGCTTCGAAAGCCCTGGCTGCAAGTGGGCTCATTGGCTTACTCGATGCCGAGAAGTTAACGACCACCCTCACCCGCGAGGAGTTCGATTACGCGGTTGACATCCTGCGTCGCTCCGACTTCCCCATCGAGGTGCCAATCGAGGATGCTTGGGAGATGTTCCGGGCCACCCGGGCCACTTACGAATATCCGATCTACGCCCTGATGCGTAAATTGGATGCCACCCCGGCCCCTTGGTCGGGGCCGCGCAACTTTGCTACCCCGACGATGTGGCCCACCTTGGCAATTGACGTATTCGAGCAAGACGCAAGGGCTAGCGCAAAGTCACCTGACGGGTCGTCAACCCCGCCCGCGCCCGACGCTCCCCATCAGTAAGGGGTGCGGTCTCCTTCAGCGCGGCCGCCAGGCGCTCGCCGAACTGCGCAGCCGGAACCTCGCAGGCCTCGGCGCCATGGCCAAGGGGTAGATCCCAGACCGGGGCCATCAAGCCCTGCGCCCGAAACATCCCGACGAGTCGGGTGTCAGCCCCCAGTGCCGTCTCCTCGCGCGCATGTAACCGGGAGAGCGCATTGAGAAGTGGCTCCTCCTGCTGCGGCATCACCCACCGCAGGTGCTCCTTCGGGCCCATCTGGGTCCAGTAGGCCGCGGAAACAGACGTAAGTCTCGTAGTGGGGTGGGCGTATGAATTGGCGCGATCAAGTGAGTCTTTGACTTCCTTGGTCATCTCCTCACCATCGATCCAGAAGTCAAAGCCTTCAAACACACTCACAGAAAGCTGCTGCGAAACGTCAACGAGCTCTTGAAGTCGGGGCGCATTTGCTATATCGCGCGTGGGTGGCACCGGGTTGCCGGGCTCGGTCGCCAAGGCCCGGGTCAATGCCGACCCGAGATCGCGGCTCACGTCACCGTTATCGGTGTTGACCTGCAAACCCAACATGATGGTGCCATCTGAGCGCACGAGTGCGGGCCAGGCCATCGGCAGGACCGTTGCGATTGTTACCGCGCGACCCGAACCGTCACTCAAAGACATCGGCGCGGTCGCGGCCGGCACCAACTCGCGCATCGCGATCAGATCGCACTCGGATGCGAAACCTTCAAAGGCTCGAAGGGTGCTCGTCGCACCAGATGATTTGCCATGGCAGGCCTTATAGCGTCGCCCCGAACCGCACGGGCACGGCTCCCGCAAACCCACCACGGGCACGCTCGCTGCAGCCATGCCCGCACCGGCTTGCGCACCCGTGGACGCAGCTTTGGAGGCACCGGTGGACGCCTGCTTTACCTGCTTGGCCATCTTCGATTGTTTACCCATGGCCCAAATCTACGCAGTGGCCAAAATCTCGCGCACCATGGCAGGGTTATTGCTGATGCTGGCGTCGACCCCGGTCTCAATGCAAAGTGCCACATCTGCTGGCTCGTCGACCGTCCAAACGTGCACCTGGTGCCCCTTGGCATGAGCCACCGCGACATACCCAGGGTGTTTGCG
>CAJBZP010000067.1 GCA_903960135.1 uncultured Actinomycetes bacterium
GCGGCCCCGGCCAAGAAGGCGGCCCCGGCCAAGAAGGCGGCCCCGGCCAAGAAGGCGGCCCCGGCCAAGAAGGCGGCCCCGGCCAAGAAGGCGGCCCCGGCCAAGAAGGCGGCCCCGGCCAAGAAAGTGTTGGCCGGTCAAAAGCAACCGGTTAAGAAACCAGTAGTTCATAAGCAGCCGGTGGTTCGTGAGGATGAAACCCCATGGACGGCGGTGGAATTGCGCGAGGTGCGCGCCCAACTGGACCTAGAGGTAATGCGCCTGGAGGAGGAAATCATCTCGGCGGAGGAGGGCCTGGTGGCCCTAATTCAGGACTCCGGTGATGGTGCCGGTGATGATCAGGCCGATGCCGGGAGCAAGACTTTTGAGCGCGAGCACGAGATGTCGCTGGCGAACAATGCCCGCGACATGCTCCTGCAGGTGCACCACGCCCTCGGACGAATCACCGACGGCACTTACGGTGTTTGCGAGTCCTGCGGCAAGCCCATCGGCAAGTACCGACTGCAGGCTTTCCCGCGGGCTACTTTGTGTCTGGTTTGCAAGCAAGCCGAGGAGCGCTACTAGGCGCCTTGCATACTGGCACCGGGATCTTGGTGTCTGCCGCCCCCGTAGAGTGTGCGAATGAGTCCGCGCAATATTCGATTGAAGGCCATGATCGTGGTCGCGATAGTTGCGGTCAGCGTCATAGTCCTTGACCAGTGGACCAAAAGCTGGGCGGTTACCACCATGCGCCCACGTATGGTGGCCGGTGGTGAAGGTCCGATCATGTTGGCGGGTTCTTGGTTGCAGCTGATCTACACCGAAAATACCGGTGCTGCATTTAGCCTCGGTACCGGCGTCACCTGGATTTTCTCATTAATTGCCATCATCGTTGTCATCGTCATCATTCGCACCGCAACGCGCCTTGGGAGTATGTGGTGGGCCGTTGCTCTCGGTGGCCTACTGGGTGGGGCCATCGGCAACCTGATTGATCGGTTGACCCGGGCACCTGGGGTGGGCCGGGGGTATGTCGTTGATTTCATCCAACTGCCCTATTGGCCGGTTTTCAATGTTGCGGATATGTGCGTGGTGGGCTCCGCCATCCTCATGGTGGCGCTCACACTCTTTGGCGTCAATTACAAAGGGACGCCGGCTTCGGTGACTGCCACCAAATGAGTGCTGACTTCAATGGCGCCAGACAAATTGAGGTACCGGATGGTTTGTTCGGCGAGCGGGTAGATATTGCCTTGATGCGGCTGCTCGGGCTGTCGAGGACCCGGGCCGGGGAATTAGTTGGTAAAGGTGGGGTGCTCGTTGACGGCCGGCCGGTGACAAAAGGCGACCGCCTCCAGCCCGGGGCGGTACTGCAAATCGACACGGATTTGCTAACTGATCAGACACTAACTGATCAGGCACTTGCCGGTGGTGGGAGCGAAGGTGATAGCAGCCTTGCCCCAGGACCTGCGCTGGCGGTGCTTTTTGAAGATGATGACGTCGTTGTCATCGATAAACCCGTTGGGGTGGCCGCGCACCCAAGCCCGGGTTGGGCCGGCCCTAGCGTGATCGGTGCCCTGGCGGCGGCGGGTCACCAGATCGCGACTTCGGGGGCGGCGGAGCGGCAGGGGGTGGTGCACCGGCTCGATGTCGGCACGTCTGGGCTGATGATGGTGGCCAAGAGCGAGCGTGCTTACACGAGTCTAAAACGACAATTTCGGGAGCGCACCGTCGACAAGATGTACCACGCGGTGGTGCAAGGGCTCCTAGATCCATTACGGGGCACCATCGATGCGCCAATTGACCGGCATCCAACGCAAGATTACCGGTTTGCGGTAGTTAGTGGCGGTAAGCCGAGTGTGACTCACTATGAAACCTTAGAGGCGTTCGCCCATGGCTCCTTGGTGCAGATCCACCTGGAGACCGGGCGAACCCACCAAATTCGGGTGCACACTTCGGCTATGCGCCACCCATGTGTCGGTGACCTGACATATGGTGCAGATCCAGTGCTGGCTGCGAAGTTGGGGTTGAAGCGACAGTGGTTACATGCGGTGCGGTTGGGGTTCAAGCATCCGGGTAGCGGGGAGTGGATTTGCGTCGAAAGTCAATATCCAGCTGATCTGATAGTGGCGCTGGAGCGCCTGCAGGAAGGCGCATGACCGGAAAGTTAAGGTGGGGAAGTGACTGAGGATCCGTTCGTGCACCTGCATGTGCACACCGAATTCTCAATGCTAGACGGAGCGGCACGTCTTGGGGATTTAATGTACGAGGCCGCCAAGCTCAAGATGCCAGCGATCGCGATGACCGACCACGGCAATCTTTACGGTGCCTATGACTTCTACAAGGCCGCGCGCGAGCACGGTGTTAAACCCATTATTGGCTTGGAGGGGTACTACGCGCCGCAGGGGCGGTTCGAGCGCCGGCCTTTTGATTTTGGTGGCGGTTTCGACGAAGGCACGCCGGAGGACCCAACCGCCGGTCGCGGAAAATTCAGTTACACCCATATGACGCTGTGGGCGGAAAACACCGCTGGCATGCACAATCTGTTTAGGCTTTCCTCGCTTGCGAGCCTGGAGGGTTATTACCATAAGCCGCGCTTTGACCGCGACCTGCTTGAGAGGTACGGCAAGGGTCTCATCGGTACGACCGGCTGCCCAAGCGGCGAGGTCAATCGGTGGTTGCAGGCCGGCCAATACGACAAGGCGCTGGCTGCGGCGGCCGACTTCCGCGACATTTTAGGTGCTGGTAACTATTTCTGCGAAGTAATGGAGCATGGGCTCGATATTGAACGCCGTTTCCGCGAGGATCTGCTGCGGATAGCGCGCACACTGGAACTGCCGGTGGTCGCAACGAACGACTTGCATTATGTACACGCGGCGGATGCTGCAACACATGATGTGCTGCTTTGCATAGGCACCCGAACCACAATGGATGATCCGAAGCGTTTTAGGTTCGATTCACAGGAGTTTTATCTCAAGAGTTCGCAGGAGATGCGCACCCTGTGGAGTGAGATTCCTGAGTCGTGCGATAACACGCTCCTGATTGCGGAACGCTGCAATGTTGAGTTCGCCGAGGGCGCGAACTTGATGCCGCAGTCGCCGGTGCCCGACGGTGAGTCGGAGGAGTCTTGGCTGGTCAAGGAGGTCGAGATCGGCCTGCATCGCCGTTTCGGTGCCACCATCCCGGAGAATGTACGGGCGCAGGCCACGTATGAAGTCGGGGTGATCTGCCAAATGGGCTTCCCGGGGTATTTCCTCGTGGTCGCCGACCTCGTGCAGTATGCCAAGAGCAATGGGATTCGGGTGGGTCCTGGTCGTGGTTCAGCCGCCGGTTCGATGCTGGCGTACGCACTTGGTATCACCGATCTAGATCCGATTCGCCACGGATTGCTATTTGAGCGATTCTTGAACCCCGAACGTATTTCCATGCCTGATATCGATATCGACTTCGATGAGCGCCGGCGCTCCGACATGATCCGGTACGCAACCGATAAATATGGCGAAGCGCATGTGGCTCAGATCATCACTTACGGATCCATCAAAGCCAAGGCGGCGATCAAGGACAGTGCGCGGGTATTGGGTTACCCCTATGCACTTGGTGATCGGATTACCAAGTCGATGCCGCCGGCGGTGATGGGCAAGGACATCTCACTCGCCGGAGTATTTGACCCGAAGGACCCGCGCTACAGCGAGGCAGCGGAGTTTCGCGCTTTGTACGAGGGGGATGCCGAAGCAAGGCGAGTTGTCGACACCGCACTTGGTCTTGAGGGACTAAAGAGACAACCCGGTGTTCATGCTGCCGGGGTTATCTTGTGTCGTGAACCGCTAATGGACGTGATTCCGGTGTGGCGCCGCGATCAAGATGGCGCCATCATCACGCAGTTTGATATGGGCGCTTGCGAAGCCCTTGGACTGCTGAAGATGGATTTTCTTGGGCTTCGCAACCTGACGGTACTTGATGATTGCCTTAAGTACATTGAGGCGAACAGATCCCAAGTCGTCGTTCTCGAAGAACTAACCCTTGATGACGCCTCGACATTTGAGTTGTTGGCCCGTGGCGACACCCTTGGGGTTTTCCAGCTAGATGGCGGCCCCATGCGCGCGCTGCTTCGTTCGATGCAACCGGATAGCTTCGAAGATATCTCTGCGGTGCTGGCCCTTTATCGACCCGGACCGATGGGCGCCAATGCGCACAATGACTACGCCGACCGAAAGAATGGCCGCAAGCCGGTGCTGCCGATCCACCCTGAGTTGGCGGAGCCGCTAGCGGACATCCTTGGCGACACCTACGGCTTGATCGTCTATCAGGAGCAGGTGATGGCGATCGCCCAGAAACTTGCCGGGTATTCCCTTGGCAAAGCCGATCTCTTGCGGCGAGCGATGAGCAAGAAGAAGCGCGAAATCCTGAAAAAGGAGTTCGTCCCGTTCGAGGCTGGTATGCACGCCAATAATTTCTCCGACGAGGCGATTGCCCGGCTCTGGGAAATCTTGGTGCCATTTTCGGACTACGCGTTCAACAAGGCTCATACCGCAGGTTACGGGATGGTCTCCTACTGGACCGCCTACCTGAAAGCCAACTACCCCGCTGAGTACATGGCCGCACTCCTGACCTCGGTCAAGGATGATAAAGACCGCTCGGCAATCTACCTAAACGAGTGCCGTCGAATGGGCATCAAAGTACTTCCGCCCGATGTGAATGATTCGGACTTCGATTTCACGCCACGTGGCACGGACATCCGTTTTGGCCTCTCGGCGATCAGAAATGTTGGCGGTAACGTGGTGGATTCCATCATCGCTACTCGGCGCCGCGTGGGTCGATTTGAGAACTTCCATGATTTCATCGCAAAAGTCGAAGTCTCGGTCTGCAATAAGCGGGTTGTTGAGTCACTGGTGAAAGCTGGGGCTTTTGACTCCTTCGGTCATACCCGCAAGGGCTTGGTGCAAGTCCACGAGGAAGTTGTCGACTCGGCGGTCGACATCAAACGAGCTGAAGCAATTGGTCAATTTGATCTTTTTGGTGGGCTGGAGGCTCAAGGTGATTCGGCGCTGGTGCCCCAGGTCGAGATTTCACTGGGGGAGTGGGAGAAATCCGTTCTCTTGGCACATGAGCGCGAAATGCTCGGGCTCTACGTATCAGATCACCCTTTGCACGGCGCTGAACGCGCCTTGGCGCAACTAACGGATCGATCAATAGCGGCCTTGCTAAATGATGAAAGAGCTGATTCAAGTGTGGCAACCATTGGTGGCCTCATCACCGGAGTGCAACGCAAGACCACCAAACAAGGCAGCTCATGGGCGATTGTCACTCTGGAGGATCTTGAAGGCTCGGTTGAGATCATGGTTTTCCCGCAGACCTACCAGCCGGTTAGCACTTCCCTGGTCGAGGATGTTGTCGTCGTGGTCCGGGGCCGTGTCGATCGCAGCGATGACGATGGCGTGCGCGTGGTCGCGATTGACGTCTCCGTGCCGGATTTAAGCGAAGCCGCGACGGGTCCGCTACGCCTTACGATGCCGGCAACTCGATGCATACCGCCATTAGTTGACAAACTCAAGGAGATACTCGCGGGCCACCCGGGTACCACTGAGGTAAATCTGCACTTGACCGGTGGAGTTAGCACCACTGTTCTGCGACTAGACGATAAGTTGCGGGTCACGCCGTCATCTTCACTCTACGGAGATCTCAAGGCACTTCTCGGCCCGACCTGTTTGAACTGAAATTCCCAACTTAACCGGAGTCTGATGTCCTTTCTACGCAGAACTTCTGCAGTCATCGTTGCTGGTGTCGTGGTTGGCGCGGTGAGCGGGTTGGCGCTCGGGGTCATTTGGTGGCGGCTGGCACCTAGGGTGCCATTGGTGGTGCGGTCTGGGTCAACCTATCCGGCCAACTATCAGCCGGATGGTTATTTGGCGGCTGATGTTTCCTTTGCGGTGCTCGCACTTTTTGCCGGGTTAGCCGTAACCATCGGTCTACTTGTAATGCGACGGGAGCATCCACTGTCGGTGTTAGTCGCCGGCGTAATTGCCGGTGGTATCGGATCATTTCTCATGTGGTTTGTTGGCAGCCGACTTGGTTCGGTGGATATTGCCGGCTTGGTGGCAACAACCATGGATGAAGCTGTCATTGAAGCCCCATTAAAGGTGTCGATGCCGGCTTTGCTCCTGGTCTGGCCGATTACCGCAGCCATAGTGATTTTTGCCGTCTCGTTCGCCGATTGGTGGGGTGCGGCTAAGGAAAACGCGCGATCGGGCCGCTGATCGCATCGGTGATCTCGATTAAGTCGCGCGGGCTTAGACCAATCTGCATCCCGCGCACCCCGCCTGATACATACATGGTGGCTAGTTCTGTCGCGCTGTTGTCGAGAATCGTTTGGAGTTTGCGCTTCTGCCCGATGGGGCTGATTCCGCCCACTACGTAACCGGTGATTCGCTCAGCCACTTTCTCATCCGCGAGGGCTGCCCTGCGGCCACCGCAACTTGCCGCATGCGCCTTCAGGTCCAACATTGAACTTACCGGGACGATAGCCACCGTTGGAACGTCATCGACATCAACTATTAGCGTCTTAAATATCGTGGCGGGCTCTAACTGCAAGGCGGTGGCAGCTTCGGAGCCGAAGGATCGCTGCCTGGGGTCGTGCTCATAGGTATGCACCGTGAATTGGACCCCGGCGCGGGTTAGCGCCGCAGCAGCGGGGGTGCCGGTGCTGCCACGCTTACTGCTTCGAGGGGCCTTGGCCATATTTCCTGTCCAGATTCAGCAATCAATTCGGGTAAGTAGTTGGGGCAGTTAGTTTGGGTACTCGATAGTGGGTAACAGATCGATTGCTGGCACCGCGGAGAAGGCTGCGATAAGGGCATTCTCGCGCGCCAGCAAGTTACTCGCCAGGACAAGCCGCGCATCTGCATCCGGTGCACTGAGCAGGCTTTGGCGTTCAGCGGTTGGCAGCACCATTGACGCCGTTATGAGATAACTCAGGACGTTTGGATCCGCAGGCAGGTCGTCGGCACGTGCTTCACCGTCATCGAATCGACCACCGAGAATGGTTCGGTAGGTGGTGAATCGTGTCATGACCTGCTGCAGCAAGAGTGCACTTGGCTGGCAAATCGGGTCATCCAGAAATTCGACCGTCGCGGTGGCAAGTGGCGCGCTGGTGTCGACAGCATGTATCAGGAACCGACGTGAGCCGATGGTGATAATGTCAAAGAGTCCGTCATCAACGCGATCAACTTGTCGGAGCACCGCTCCCGTGCCAATTTCAAACAGTGCTTCAACACCGTGCTCCTCAAGTGACCTCCCATCACGCACCGCAATAATGCCAAATTCCCGGGCATCTTCATCCGGGTTGGCGATCAGAGTTTCGACAAGTTGGCAGTACCTAGGCTCAAAGATATGCAACGGCATCAACAGTCCGGGCACCAATAGGGTGTTAAGTGGGAAGAGTGGCAGCGTGGTGAGCACAGGGGCAGCGTAAACTGGCCCGCGTGATCCAGCGCATTGACCTTCGGGGTTCGTCAATAGACCCGCGCCTAGCGGTGCCCAGGGCAGCCATGGACGTTGCCGATGCCGCCAAGCGGATTGCCCCAATCCTGAGCGAAGTCCGCGATGAAGGCGCCGAAGCGGTCCTGCGGTGGTCAGAACTACTTGACAATGTGCGACCACCACAGCTTCGGGTGCCCGCCCAGGTAATTGCCGATGCTGAGGCTGGGTTGGAGCCAGCGGTGCGCGCGGGCCTGTTGGAGGCGATTGATCGCACGAGGCGCGCCCACCTAGAACAACGTCGCACGGACACCACGGCGGTGGTGGTCCCTGGGGGCACGGTCACCGAACGTTGGTTGCCGGTTGAGCGGGTCGGGCTTTATGTACCGGGCGGTCGTGCCGTTTATCCGAGTAGCGTGATCATGAACGTGGTGCCAGCCCAAGTCGCTGGGGTAGCCGCACTCGCGGTGGTTTCGCCACCGCAACAAGATTTTGGCGGCTGGCCGCATCCAACTATTTTGGCCGCGTGCGCACTACTTGGTGTTGATGAGGTTTATGCGGTTGGTGGCGCGCAGGCAATCGCGATGTTGGCCTATGGCGTTGATCTACCAGGTGGGCGATGCGAGCCGGTTGATCTAGTTACCGGCCCGGGCAATATTTATGTCACGGCGGCCAAGCGTGCGCTGCGCGGGGTGATTGGCATTGACAGTGAAGCCGGGCCAACCGAGATTGCGATCTTGGCCGACTCCACCGCTGACCCGAGGCACGTGGCCGCCGATCTATTGAGCCAGGCCGAGCATGATGTCTTGGCTGCAGCGGTTCTAGTCACGCCATCGGAGGAACTTGCTGATGCAGTTGCCAAAGAGGTGGCCAACCAGGTCGCGAACACTAAACATGTCGAGCGCATTACCGAATCCTTGAGCGGTGCGCAAAGTGCGATTGTTCTGGTTGACGATCTGGATGCTGGCCTTCGGGTGGTCAACGCTTATGCGGCAGAGCACCTTGAGATTCACACCGAAAATGCACGGGAAATCGCTATGCGGGTTCGAAACGCCGGGGCCATATTTGTCGGAACCTGGGCTCCGGTTTCGCTCGGCGATTACTGCGCGGGCTCGAACCATGTGCTTCCAACGCGCGGCAGCGCTAGGTATTCGTCCGGCTTGTCGGTGCAGTCGTTCCTCAGAGGCGTGCATATTATCGAGTACGACGAGGCCGCTCTGGTCGATGTTGCCGGGCACGTGATCGCCCTGGCTGAGGCAGAGGATCTCCCCGCACATGGTGATGCCATTCGAATTCGCACCCAGTTTGAAAAGAAAGCAACGTGACAGCTGCATTCGAGTTGCCGATTCGCGATGACTTGCGAGGGGTTAAGTCATATGGGGCACCTCAATTGTCCGTCCCGGTTTGTTTGAACGTAAATGAGAATCCCTTCCCGCTGCCGGTTGATGTGGCTGAGGCGATTACAACTGCGGTCAGGTCTGTTGCCACGGACCTAAACAGGTACCCACAGCGCGATGCAGTGGTGCTTCGTGAAGCCCTGGCTGATTATCTGGCGAGTGAATCCGGCGTTCAGGTACCGTGGGATCAGATCTGGGCGGCAAATGGATCAAATGAGGTAATGCACCATTTGTTCTTGGCCTTTGGGGGTCCGGGGCGCTTAGCCATCAGCTTTGATCCGACTTACTCGATGTATCCGGAATATGCCCGTGACACATTCACCAACTACCTGTCATTTCCGCGGCGAGCAGATTTCACGATTGACGTTGCTAGCGCATGTCAGCAAATCGCGAGCCACCGCCCGTCCTTGGTACTGGTGACCGCCCCCAACAATCCGACCGGTACGGCACTTGATCCGGTGGACCTAATGACCCTGCTTAGCACGGCACGAGATTGCGGGGCGATGCTAATCGTCGACGAGGCCTATGCCGAATTTCGGCGCGCTGGGATTGCGTCTGCGCTGGAACTGCTACCGGACTATCCGAATCTGGTGGTCACCCGCACGATGAGCAAGGCATTTGGGCTGGCCGGCGCCCGTGTCGGCTACGCCGCGACGGCCGATCCTGCCGTGGTCGAGACCTTGAGCGTGGTCCGCCTCCCGTACCATCTCTCTGCGGTGACCCAGGCGGTGGCGACGGCCGCCCTACGCCACTGTGGCTCCTTGCAGGCCCAGGTGTCCACGATCCGACAGGAGCGTGATGCACTTCAGGAATGGCTGGTCGAGCAGGGCTTTGATGTTGTCTTGAGCGATGCGAATTTCATACTCTTCGGAACTTTTGGTGATCGCGAGGGCGTCTGGCAGCGCCTACTTGATCAAGGGGTATTGATTCGGGTCACGGGGCCAGCCGGCTACCTGCGGGTAAGTATTGGCACGCCCGTCGAAAACGATAGGTTTAGGTCCGCGCTGTTGAGCGCGGTGGGCGACGAAAGGTAATCATGAATCGCACAGCGCGGGTTGAGCGAAACACCAAGGAAAGTCAGGTGCTGGTCGAGTTAAACCTCGATGGCAGTGGTGCCAGCACAATTGACACTGGTGTGCCCTTCTTTGATCACATGCTGGCGCAGTTGGCAAAGCATGGGGGCTTTGACCTAGTGGTCGCGACCAAGGGCGACCTCGAAGTTGATTCACACCACACCGTGGAAGACACCGCACTGGCACTGGGCCAGGCAATGAATGAGGCCCTCGGCGATCGCGCCGGCCTATGTCGCTTCGGTGATGCGCTGGTTCCACTAGATGAGTGCTTGGTGCAGTCGGCCGTTGATCTTTCGGGCCGACCCTATTTGGTGCATGAGGAGCCCGAGGTCGTCGAGCTAATTGGGTCTTATGACACCACTTTGACCCGGCATATCTGGGAGTCAATTGTGGCTACCGCGAAGATCACGCTGCATGTGCGGGTACTTTCGGGTCGCAATGCGCACCATGTGGTTGAGGCCCAATTCAAGTCGGTGGCCCGGTCGCTGCGAGCCGCGGTGGCAACGGATGCGCGCGTGGTTGGCGTGCCATCAACAAAAGGCACCTTGACCGCTAACAAGTCTTAGCGTCAAATCGTGACAACTCAAGACATTGTCATCTTGGATTACGGGTCAGGTAACCTCCGCTCTGCGCAGCGGGCGCTTGAAAAAGTCGGAGCAAGTGTCCAAGTTACGGCTGACTTTGATGAGGCACTAAATGCTGATGCATTAGTGGTGCCGGGTGTGGGTGCTTTTGCCGCCTGTATGCGCGGGATCCTTGAGGTCCGCGGTGACATCATCATTGATAGGCGCCTGACTGCTGGCAGGCCTGTTCTGGGCATCTGCGTGGGCATGCAAGTGTTATTCGCCCACGGAGTCGAGCACGGGACCATGGTCGATGGTCTAGGTCAATGGCCCGGGGTGGTCGAGCGACTTGTTGCTCCGATTTTGCCGCATATGGGTTGGGACACCGTCCGGGTACCGGCTGATTCAGCGATTTTTGCGGAGGTTGCGGGGGAGCGGTTTTACTTCGTGCACTCTTACGGGGTAACAACCTGTGACCTGACTCCCCACGATCTGAACCGACGATCACCGGTAGTCACTTGGGGCACCCACGGCACTGACTTTGTGGCCGCCATCGAGAACGGACCACTTGTCGCTACCCAGTTCCATCCGGAAAAATCCGGTGCAGCGGGTCTTGAGCTGCTGAATTCGTGGCTTCAGTCCCTCTAAGAGTCCACGGTTTAGTCGGCACCACGCGCAAAGTAGGGTTTGGGCCGTGACTAAAGAATTGATCTTGCTGCCCGCCGTTGATGTTTCCGGAGGCCAGGCGGTGCGACTGGTGCAGGGTAAGGCCGGGACCGAGACCGCCTACGGGTCGCCATTGGATTCGGCGCGGGCTTGGATCAACCAAGGTGCGCAGTGGATTCACCTGGTCGATCTTGATGCAGCATTCGGTAAAGGTGATAACGCAGGCCTACTGGCTCGGGTTGTTGCCGATGTGCGCCACCATGCGAAAGTTGAGTTGTCCGGCGGTATCCGCGATGACGCATCCCTCAAGGCGGCACTTGCGACCGGGTGTGATCGAGTGAATCTTGGCACCGCCGCCCTCGAGGACCCGGAATGGACGGCGAAAGTAATCGCTGATCACGGGGAGCAAATTGCGGTCGGCCTGGACGTGCGCGGCACGACTTTGTCGGCGCGGGGCTGGACCAAAGATGGTGGTGATCTTTGGGAGACCCTCGCCCGACTCGACGCAGCCGGGTGCGCACGCTATGTCGTTACCGATGTCACCAAAGACGGCACCATGCACGGCCCTAATTTTCACCTCTTGCGCGATGTGTGCGCGGCAACCAAGAGGCCGGTGATCGCTTCGGGTGGGATTTCGAAGTTGGAGGACTTGCACAAGTTGGTCGAGATGGTGCCGTCGGGGATAGAAGGGGCAATTATTGGCCGTGCTCTTTATGACGGTGCCTTTACCCTGGCGGAAGCCATCGCGTCCATCGAGCCTCGATTCGATCCTTATGAGTGGGGACCCCCGCGGCCGTGAGTATGGCAATCCGGGTGATTCCCTGCCTTGATGTTGATGCTGGGCGGGTTGTTAAGGGCGTGAATTTCACCGGCCTGCGTGATGCGGGTGATCCGGTTGAACTGGCCTCGCGTTATGACGCTGAGGGTGCGGACGAAATAGTTTTCCTGGATATAACCGCATCAAGTGGCGATCGGCAAACAATGCTTGAGGTTGTTCAACGAACGGCTGATTGCGTTTTCATCCCACTAACTGTTGGCGGCGGAGTCCGATCACCGGATGACTTTGACCTGCTCTTGCGTGCAGGTGCCGACAAAGTCAGTTTGAACACGGCAGCGATCGCCGACCCGACTTTGCTTAGTCAGGCGGCCGAGCGGTTCGGCTCACAATGCGTCGTCCTTTCGATCGATGCCCGCAGGTGCCCACCAGGGGTCAGCACCGAGAGCGGATTTGAGGTAACCACTCACGGCGGGAGGCGCAGCACCGGCATGGATGTGATCACGTGGGCGATAGAGGGCGCGACGCGAGGTGCGGGGGAGATCTTGTTGAACTCCATGGATGCCGACGGCACCAAGGCTGGATTTGACCTTGAGTTGATCCAGATAATCCGAAGTGTGGTTCAGGTGCCGCTGATCGCCAGTGGCGGGGCCGGTTCACTGTCTGATTTCGCGCCGGCCGTCGACGCGGGTGCCGACGCCGTGCTAGCGGCAAGTGTCTTTCATTTCGGGGAGTTCACCATTTCGCAGGTGAAACAAGCACTAGTTGAATCTGGTTTATCGGTTCGTTAACCCGCTATCAGAATCCAAGGGGCGAGTTGTTGAAGGCGGCCACGGCTTCGGCGGTACCGTCAACCTCGATTACGACTTCGCTGCGTCCGTAGGAACGCAGCACGAGTTCGCCGACACTGCCGCGCAACGTCACCGCCGGGTTCCCTTTATGGGCGACTATGCGGGTGGTTACCGAGCCATCCGTGCGCTCCAGGACAACACCGACTTGGGCTTTGCGAAAGAGCAGCCGGGAACTCTTGGCGAGCCGGCCCCAGAGTAGATCGGCGAAGTCCTGGTTTAGTTCACGTGGCTGCCAGTTGGATTGCCCCCGACGTAAGTCCTCGTGATGTACGAAGTATTCAAATAGATTAGCAAGGCCATCAACGCCTGGGATAGCAAAGAAGGACAGGGTCGGCGGGCCGCTGCGGACTTTGTCGACAAGTTCGGCATACGGCAAATTGGCCGTCGCATCTTGAACGTGTTGGGTCCAACCGGCCAGTGGTCCGCCCAGAATACCTAGTGCCGCATCGGGCCTCGACTCGCGAATCACTAGGTGAGCCGCCAGATCGGCGGCATTCCAGCCGGCGCACAGGGTGGGTGCGTTTGGGCCCAGAGCGAGTAGGAGGGCGGCAAGGTCGAGGCGTTCGGTATGGGCGCCTTGGGCTGCGGTCACCACCTCATCATGTCCTATGAATCGCGTCCCGGCACAATGTGGGGATGACAGTGGGAGCCGAACTCATCGCCCGCGTGCGGTTCAATGACCAAGGCTTGGTGCCGGCGATCGCCCAACAATGGGATTCCGGTGAGGTTTTGATGATGGCTTGGATGAATCAAGACGCCTTGGAGCTAACCCTTGAAACCGGAAAGGCCACCTATTTTTCGCGCAGTAGGTCCAAACTGTGGGTCAAAGGCGAAACTTCCGGAAACTTCCAAGCGGTTCGAGAACTCAAACTGGATTGCGATGGCGACACCATCTTGCTCGAGGTCGATCAGCTCGGCGAAGCCTGCCACACCGGGGCGAGATCGTGCTTTGATGCCGGGAAGCATCACACCGTATGAGCGTTGGAACATCCCCGGGGTTGCCGGAGTTTCGAGTGCTGGCACAGGATCGACGAGTAATCCCGGTGACTCGACGGCTGTTGGTCGACGGGCACACGGCCGTGGGACTGTTTCTCGCCCTGTGCGGTGACCGAGCCGGCACGTTTTTGCTGGAGTCAGCTGAGCCGGGGCGTCTTTGGTCGCGGTACTCATTTATCGGAGTCCACTCCGCGGCGATGCTGACGGAGCGGGATGGTTCGGCGGCTTGGCTCGGGCGCGCACCACGCGGTGTACTTGCTTCGGGCAATCCGATGGAGGTGCTGCGTGAAACAATTGACCTCCTGCATACCGAGCAGGTCCCGGGGCTGCCGCCGTTAACCGGCGGCCTCGTTGGCTATTTCAGTTACGACGCTGTTCGTCGGTGGGAGCAGGTCCCTGATGCGAATCCAGACGAGTTGCAAATACCCGAATTAGCGTTCTTATTAGCAACCGATCTGGCGGTTGTCGACCACACTGATGGTTCGGTCTTGCTCATCGCGAATGCGATCAACTATGACGCTTCTGATGACCGTGTTGATGAAGCATGGCAGGACGCGGTCCGCCGACTGGACTTAATGCAGGCGGCGCTTGGGTCCGCCCCGCCCACCGGGATCTGGACCTACGACGGCGTCGCCGAGCCAGCGGTAAAAGTAAATATCGCGGCGGCTGATTTCCATGCCTCGGTCGAGCGCGCGCAGGAGTACATCCGAGCCGGTGATGCCTTCCAGATCGTCCTCTCGCAGCGGTTTCAAACCCCGTGTGCAGCTACCGGTCTGGATGTCTATCGCATCTTGCGCACGAGTAACCCCAGCCCGTACATGTACCTCCTGCGCCTTCCGATCGATGATGGTTCCCAGCCCGATCATGAAGCAGGGCACATTCCCGATCGCACGGCATTTGAAATCGTCGGGTCCTCCCCGGAGGCGTTGGTTACCGTCACGAATGGTCACTGCGTCGTGCACCCCATCGCTGGCACCAGACCTCGAGGGGTTACCCCTGAGGAAGACGCGGCTCTAGGTGAGGAGCTGCTTGCGGATGAGAAGGAGCGCGCCGAACACTTGATGTTGGTCGATCTGGCGCGAAACGACATTGGACGAGTGTGCAAGCCGGGAAGTGTTGCGGTGGTGGACTTCATGCAGGTAGAGCGTTACTCGCATGTCATGCACCTGGTTTCAACCGTCACGGGCGAACTTCGCGAAGATTGCACTGCCTACGATGCCTTGGCTGCGACATTTCCAGCGGGCACGCTGTCGGGTGCACCGAAGCCGCGCGCGATGGCCATCATCGATGAGCTCGAGCAGGTCCGAAGGGGGCTTTATGGTGGCTGCGTTGGATATTTTGACTTTGCCGGCAATGTTGACACCGCTATTGCCATCCGCACCGCGCTCATTAAGGACGGGGTAGCCGTCGTGCAGGCTGGCGCCGGCATCGTCGCTGACTCGGTGCCAACCTCGGAGGCAGCGGAGTGTCGAAATAAGGCGGCTGCGGTCCTGCGTGCGGTGGCTCTCGCCCAAACCTTGACCGACGTGTCTGCTGCTGGCCCTAGGGCAAAAAGTTGAGCAGTTATCGGATGGCGTTAATTTCGTTGGCGGCAGCCGCATTAATCGTCATCGCGGCATTTGCCTTGCCTTGGGCAAGTGTCACCGTGCCGCTGGTTTTGGGATTAAGTGCTACCGGGACCGAGGTAACTTTCACCGGACGGGAGATCTATCCGCTGGCCGCGGTGCTGCCTTGGTTGGGGCTGGCTTCGGTCGGCGGGGTTTTTGCCACCCGTGGCTGGGCTCGAGTGATCGTTGGCCTAGTGGTTCTGGCCACCGGATTAGTTAGTGCGGTGAGTGCAATTAGCTTTGCCCTTGATCCGCGGTCGGCGGTGCTCAATCAACTCAACCCAGATCAACTCAGCCCAGATCAACTCAACCCAGATCCACTGACCCAGTGGGCCAGCACCCCGTGGTGGGTCCTTGGCTTAATCGGGGCCCTGGGCCTAGTAGCGGTTGGCGGCCTGATCGTGGCACGTGGTCGAACCTGGCCCGGGTTGAGTCAACGATTTGAGCGGTCCGCGGGCACTAAGGCTGGCCCAGATGCGGCACCGATCTCAGCGCTTTCGGCGTGGGATGCCCTGGACCGCGGTGAGGACCCGACCACCTGATCGGGCATCGACGATGACGATGATGATTAGATGTGCCCATGAGCCAAGCGAGTACTAAAGAGCAGCAAGTCAAGCAGGGCCACCACGGGTCAACCCCGGCCGCTTGGGCAACAGTCGTGATCATCTCGATTGCCTTCCTGGTTGGCACCTTGGCCGTGATACTTGGCAATTGGCCGATGTTCTGGGTCGGGGCTGCGCTGGTAGTGGTCGGTGCGATAGTCGGCAAGATCATGCAAAAGGCCGGGTTGGGCACTATCCCAAAGCGTTGATTTACCAAATCCTGATCTGGCCCTGATCCCGCGGGCCCCTTGCCACGTGCAAACAGGTTCTTTTCCATGGCACTCTTAGCGGTATGAGCCCCGATTCGGTAAAAGGCCTGATCCTTGTCGTCGAGGATGAGCGGGCGATCTCTGATCTGCTGCGCCTTTACCTAGCGCGGGAGGGGTTCGGGGTGCAAGTTGAATCCGATGGCCTAGCGGGTTTGGGAGCTGCTCGAACCCTGCACCCGGTTGCGATAATCCTTGACGTCGGCCTACCGTCGCTGGACGGTACCGAGATCTGCCGCCGGCTGCGCGCCGAAGGTAACTGGACGCCGGTGCTTTTTTGCACGGCGCGCGATGATGAGGTTGACCGAGTTGTCGGCTTAGAACTTGGGGCCGATGACTACATCACTAAACCATTTAGCCCGCGTGAGGTAGTTGCGCGGGTAAAGGCAGTTGTGCGGCGCGCGGTGTACGCGGCAAGTAGAACCGGCCCGTTGGTTCTCGGTGATGTTTCCGTCGATCCCGTAACCAGACGCGTAAGTGTGGCAGGTGCGCAAGTGCAACTGACCGCCACCGAGTTCGACTTGCTCGAGCACCTCATGGCCAATCAGGGCAAAGTCTTAAGCCGGGAGCAACTGCTCTCGGAAGTATGGGGTTATGCGGCGATTGTTGGTACTCGAACCGTTGATGTGCATGTGGCTCAAGTCCGGGCGAAACTCGGTGATCACAGCCCGATCCGCACAGTTCGAGGTGTGGGGTACTCGGCGGAGCTGGAGCCGTGACCACAAGGCGGGCCCGCATGAGCATCGTGACCCGCACTGTGCTTTTGACCAGTTCGGTCGCGGTTATCGTTGTCGTCGTAGCGGTGGCGGTGTCCTATTTGCTGATCACGGCAGCCACTTTGCAGCAATCACGTGAGCGGCTAAGTCGTTTGACCGACATCACCGCGGCGGCTCTTGATCGCAGCGATCTGGGACAGGGTTTGGGGATGGGATCAGGCTTCCCGTTGCCGCGAGAGTTAGAGCGCACCTTGATCGCCGAGCAAATCTCCGGTTACATCACCGCCGCAGGGAGCGTCCCGCCGCCTGGCTTGTCGGAGGCGGAAATGCAGAGTTTACTGGCTGGTTCGTCGGTCTCCACCGAAGGCCGGACGGCGGCTGGCCCGGTGCTTATCGAGGCTCGCAGGATGAGCGGTGATCTGGCCTTGGTATTGCAACTACCGGTCACCGTGGTGGGTGGGTCTGCGCAAGGGCTGTTACTTCGCTTTGGCATTGCGTTGTTGTTGGGCTTGTTGATCTCGATCCCGATTGGTTACTGGGCCGCCCAACGATTGACCCGGCCGCTGCGCGCGGCCCGGCAGGCGGCCAACCAACTAGCGGCCGGCTCCCGCGATGTTTTATTGCTCGCGGAGGGGCCGAGTGAGATTGCGGATATCGCCGAGGCGTTGAACCATCTGAATGCGGCCCTTGCGGTATCTGAGGGTCGGCAACGGGAATTCCTGCTTTCCATCTCCCATGAACTGCGCACACCGTTGACCGCGGTCAAAGGCTACGGTGAGGCCCTTGCTGACGGGATAATTCCCGCTGACGAAGTTGCCCGGACCGGTGCGACCTTGACCTCAGAGGCCACTCGATTGGATCGTCTGGTCGCTGATCTACTTGACCTCGCGCGATTGGGTGCAGTTAATTTCCAAATGACACCGCTGGACACTGATCTGGCCGAGTTGGTCCGCGAAGCCGGGGAAGTCTGGGCTGATCGTTGTGCCAAGGCCGGGGTTGAATTCCGATGCGATACCCCAGCGAATCCGCTAATCGCGCACCTTGACCCGGTGCGGTTGCGTCAGGTCATAGATAATCTCGCCGAGAATGCACTTCGTATTTCACCGGAGGGCTCTTTGATCGTATTAAGAATTGGGAGCGACGGGCAGTCAGCGGTGCTTGAAGTACAAGACGCCGGCCCGGGCCTGACCCTTGAAGATATTGCCGTGGCATTTGAGCCCGGGGTGCTCCACGAGCGATATCGCGGGGTACGGCCCGTTGGCACGGGTCTGGGCCTGGCTTTGGTGGGGCGCCTGGCGACGGGCCTAGGCGGCGAGGCCAGTGCGGGCCAAGCCCCCGGTGGCGGCGCCCGCTTCATGGTGCGATTACCTCTCGTAGGCTAAGGCGATGGATCAGGTCGCGGTTACCGCCATGGCGCCCAACGACATTGTTGAGGCAGCACGCTTAGACGCCCGCCCGCGCCCGCGCCGGTTGCTGGCACCGTTGGTTACCGGCGCGGTGGTGATTATCGGTTGCGGCTACCTGTGGGCGGTTGACCCAAATGAGCCTGGCCACTATCCGCTGTGCCCAACCCGCGCGCTCTTCGGCATTGACTGTCCAGGTTGTGGACTCTTGCGCGGTACCCATGATTTGTTGCATGGGGATGTCGCTGGTGCGGTAGACAACAATGCGTTGCTGATAGCACTGGTGCCGGCGGCAATTGCGCTGTGGCTACTTTGGCTGGTGCGGAGTTGGCGCGGTTACCGTGATGAAGTTACGCGTGCAGAGTTCAACCGCCGGAACATGATCACCTATGTCAGTTTGGGTGTGGTGCTTACTTTCGGCGTCATTCGAAATTTCGTGCCATTCCTATCTTCGGGGGTCTGATCGGCGGCACTTTCCTGCCGTGGATACCCTTGACGTGTGACCGTGTTGGACGACATCTTGGTGGGTGTGCGCGAGGACCTCGCGCAACGAATTAACGCGGTGCCACTTGATGAGTTGAAAGTTCGCGCCGAAAAAGTGCGTCCGGCAATTGATGTATTCAAAGTACTCAAAGGCGAAGATGTTGCAGTCATTGCCGAGGTCAAACGTGCCAGCCCCAGTCGTGGAGTGCTGGCCGAGATCGGTGATCCTGCTGTATTAGCCTGCTCATACGAAGCAGGTGGCGCCCACTGCATCAGCGTGTTGACCGAGGAGCGTCGTTTTGGTGGCAGCCTCGCTGACCTTGCGGCGGTGCGCGCCGCGGTTGATATACCGGTGCTGCGCAAGGATTTCATTGTATCTAGCTATCAACTTTGGGAAGCCAAAGTCTTTGGCGCGGATATAGCCTTGCTGATAGTGGCGGCACTTGATCAACCAGCCTTGGTTAGCTTGATTGAACGGGCCAAGAGCATGGGGCTAAGCGTGCTGGTCGAGGTCCACGATGAGGATGAGGTGCGGCGGGCGCTGGATGCTGGCGCGGTCATTGTCGGCGTCAATGCCCGCGATCTAAAGACCCTGGAGATTGACCGAACCGTATTTGCTCGGCTGGCTCCAATGCTTCCTGATACCTGTGTGCGGATCGCCGAGTCAGGGGTGCGTGACCCCCATGATCTCATCGCGTACGCCGAAGCCGGTGCTGATGCGGTCCTCGTGGGTGAGAGTTTGGTTCTCGACAAGGACCCACGTGCGGCGGTACATGATCTGGTTACCGCTGGTGCGCACCCAGCGCTGCGAAATAGTAGAGGGTGAGCAGAAGTTGACCACCGCAGACAGCACGGTGACCGCTGGGCACTTCGGGCCGTATGGTGGGCGCTTTGTCCCGGAGGCGCTAACAGCCGCGCTTGATGAGTTGGATTCGGCCTTCCGATCGGCAATCATGGACCCGAGTTTCATGACCCGGCTGACGGCGTTGGAACGCTCCTATACCGGTAGGCCAAGCCCGTTGACTAGGGCCGAACGGTTCGCTGAGCATTGCGGGGGGGCGCGCATCTACTTAAAGCGCGAGGATCTCAATCACACCGGGTCACACAAGATCAACAATGCAATCGGCCAGGCACTGCTCACCGAACGGATGGGCAAGTCCCGGATGATCGCCGAGACCGGTGCCGGCCAACATGGAGTAGCCACCGCAACCGCTGCGGCACTGCTCGGGCTCGAATGCACGGTATTCATGGGCGAGGAAGATACCCGCCGGCAGGCATTGAATGTGGTGCGGATGCAGTTACTTGGCGCCGAAGTTATTTCGGTAACCGCCGGTAGTCGCACTCTCAAGGATGCAATAAATGAGGCAATGCGCGACTGGGTCGCCTCGGTTGATCGAACCCACTACGTCCTTGGCACCGTCACTGGCCCAGCACCGTTCCCGGAAATCGTCCGCTATTTCCAGGCCGTGGTTGGGCGGGAGGCCCGCGATCAGATCCAACTTGCCGAAGGCCGACTCCCGGACGCGGTAGTGGCCTGCGTTGGGGGTGGGTCAAATGCGATTGGGCTGTTTAGTGGATTCATGGACGATGTCGATGTGCAACTGCGCGGTTATGAAGCCGGTGGTGATGGAGTTGAAACCGGTCGACACGCAGCTCGTTTCGCAGCCGGGTCACCCGGGGTGTTACACGGTGCCCGCACCTACGTGATGCAAGATGAATGGGGTCAAACAATTGCCTCCCATTCGATCAGCGCCGGGTTGGATTATCCAGGGGTTGGGCCGGAGCACTCGTGGCTCCACGACACCGGGCGGGCGAAATACGAGCCGATTAATGACGATGAGGCGATGGCCGCGCTGGCGCTCCTAAGTCGAACCGAAGGCATCATCCCGGCGATCGAGACCGCCCATGCACTAGCCGGCGCAATGCGGGTCGGGCGTGAGTTGGGGCCAACCGCCGTGATCATCGTCAACCTATCGGGGCGCGGCGACAAAGACGTAGCGACCGCAGCCCGCTGGTTTGGGATCGGTGCACCAGCCGGGATCGAAATGGCTGAAGGTCGATGAGCCGGCGACTGGCTGAAGTCTTTTCCCGCGCGAAATCGACCAATCGGGCGGCCCTGATCGGATACCTGCCTGCGGGGTACCCAACCGCTGCCGCCTCGGTTGAGCTGATGAACACGATGATCGATGCCGGGGTTGACGCAATCGAGGTAGGCCTGCCCTACTCGGACCCGTTGATGGATGGGGCTGATATCCAATTCGCGGTGGCTGCGGCGCTCGCCGGGGGCACCACCACCGACGTGGTTTTGGACGTGGTGGGCCGCCTTGATGGTGAGCGAGCGGCCCTGTTGGTGATGTCGTATTGGAACCCGATCGAGCGGTATGGCGTTGCGAGATTCGCGGCGCGGTTAGCCGCGGCCGGGGGCAACGGGGTAATCACCCCAGACTTAACGCCGGAGGAGGCGGGCCCGTGGTCCGCCGCGACCTTGGCTGAGGAAATTGACACCATCTTCTTGGTTGCGCCGTCGTCCACCGATGAGCGCATCAAGTCGGTGGTTGCGAGCACCTCGGGGTTTGTCTACGCCGCGTCGACAATGGGGGTGACGGGGGCGCGCAGTCAAGTCGGTGGCGGCGCGGAGCCGCTGGTGACCCGGACCCGCCGGTTAACCGGGTTGCCCATTGCGGTAGGCCTTGGCGTCTCGACTGGTGCCCAAGCCCGCGAGGTGGCCGCCTACGCCGACGGGGTAATCGTGGGCTCGGCTTTTGTTCGCTGTATCCGGGCCGCACCGGATCTGCCGGGCGCCCTCGCAGCGGTTCGTGGCCTGGCCGGTGAACTGGCCGAGGGGGTTCGTCGGTAACTCGGCTAGATCGCGTAACGTGGGTGTTTACGGATTTGTTGAGATGCCAGATTCTGGACTTTAGGGAGTACTGCAGATGAGCGAGGGTGGCAAGAATCGACGGGAAGCAGCTGCGGCGGCACGGGCGGCGTCGCAATCTGGTGAGAAGCGTCGCGAGCGCACGATTCGCATTGTTGGTGCAGTGACGGTCCTAGCTGTCGTTGCCGGGATCATCGGCATCGCGGTAGTTGCCAAGAGCACTGACACCACCGGCCAGCCGGTTACCGCTACGGCTGATCCTGCTGCCGCGGTCCCGACCGGGGTCTTCCCGACCGGTGACATCAACGAATATGGCGTGCCTTACAACGCAGCGGCAACCGGAGTGCCGGTACTTACTATCTGGGAAGACTTTCAGTGCCCATCATGTGCAAACCTCGAAGAGACAAATGGTGAGGGCATCGTAAAACTCGCCGACGAGGGTAAAGTTCAGCTGGTTTGGCGACCAACCACCTTCCTGGATGGCCGCGTTGGCAATGATGCCTCAACCCGTGCTGTTGCCGCGTGGGGCTGCGCGGTAGATGCGGGCAAGACCCTTGAGTACCACAACGTGGTGTTCAAGAATCAGCCCGAGGTGGAAGGCGATGGCTACTCCGATGAGCAATTGTTGACATTTGCAACGGATGCGGGCATTGCCGGACCGGCCCTTGACACTTTCACCCAGTGCGTGACGGCGCGGACCTATGTCGGTTGGGCCGCCAACAGCTACGACACCTTCCTGAAGTCAAATGTCCCCGGGACACCGGCCGGCTTTTTGAATGGTAATCCGCTGGGTGACGGCGTGCTCGGGGATCCGGTGGCGTTGGCGGCAGCGGTCGCTGCCGAAGCGGCGAAATAGGTATCGAGTCCCTGGCGCACCAGGGCGCTAGCTCGGTGCCGGCAGCTATCCCAAGCCCGGAAGTCGGCGTTTGGTTTATTGGACCCATCCCGATCCGGGCCTATGCCTTATTGATCGTCTTGGGCATTGTCATTGCAGTCTGGCTCGGAAATAAGCGCTACTTGGCCCGTGGTGGCAACCCGGGAGTGATCACTGAAATCGCCATTTGGGCGGTGCCATTCGGGATCATCGGTGGTCGGCTCTACCACGTGATATCCGATGCGCAATTGTATTTTGGGCCGGCAGGCCGTGGGCTGGGTGCGGCATTTCGAATCTGGGACGGCGGGCTTGGGATCTGGGGTGCCGTCGCTCTCGGCGCCCTCGGCGCGTGGATCGGTGCGCGTCGCGCGGGCGTGGCGCTGCCCCCGGTGGCCGATGCAATTGCTCCCGGTATCGCCTTGGCGCAGGTAATAGGCCGCCTTGGTAACTGGTTCAACCAAGAGCTTTTCGGATCGCCCACAACTTTGCCTTGGGCGCTGGAGATAGATGTTGCCCATCGCCCGGTCGGGTACGAAGCCTTTGCCACCTTCCAGCCGACCTTCTTGTACGAAGCCCTGTGGATGACAGGTGTCGTGCTCGTTCTCATTTGGGCCGATAAGCGGTTCCACCTAGGGCACGGCCGAGTTTTCGCGCTTTATGTTGCTTTGTATTGCGCTGGGCGACTTTGGATCGAAGCCCTGCGCATTGATGCAGCCAACACGGTTCTTGGCCTACGCTTGAATATCTGGACCGCCCTACTCGTAGGGATCGGGGCCTTGGTCTACCTGGTTGTCGCTGCCCGACTTCGCCCCGGCCGGGAAGATCTTGAGTTGGCGGCGGGTGCAGAAAAAGCATCGGGTACTGTGTGAACCGATAGGCCAACGTCGTCCTGTCGAATCCGCTGCTTGGGCTGGGCCCGGGCAGTGGCGCGACGACGAAAGGGCATCTGTGTTTTCATCATCTGGCCTACCTGCCGCTCAAGGCCTTTATCAACCAACGCGTGAACATGATGCCTGCGGGGTGGCCTTCGTGGCCACGTTAACCCGAGTTGGTTCGCACGGGGTGATAGCCAAGGCCCTGACCGCGCTGCGCAACTTAGAACACCGTGGTGCCTCTGGTTGTGAACCCGATAGCGGTGACGGGGCTGGAATCTTGATTCAAGTGCCCGATGCCTTCTTGCGCGCAAGCGTGCCCTTTGAGCTGCCAGCTGCCGGGCATTATGCCGCTGGCTTGGCGTTCTTACCCAGATCTGAATCGGCAGTGGCTGCGAGCAAAAGCATGGTGGAGTCGATCGCCACTGATGAAGGACTAACCGTCCTTGGCTGGCGCCCGGTTCCGACGGATCCAACCTCGGTCGGAATGACGGCCAGAAGTGTGATGCCCACCTTCGAGCAGTTGTTTCTTAGTTCGCCGCATGGCGCAAGCGGATTAGAACTCGACCGGCGGGTATTCGCGGTCCGCAAGCGGGCGGAGCGCGATGCGGATATCTACTTCCCGTCACTTTCGTCGCGGACGATTGTTTACAAGGGCATGTTGACAACTGGGCAACTCGAGCCGTTCTATCCAGATTTATCAGATAGCCGGATCACATCTGCTTTAGCCCTAGTGCATTCACGTTTTTCGACCAACACATTTCCTTCGTGGCCGTTGGCTCATCCTTATCGATTCATCTCGCACAACGGTGAGATAAATACTGTCCAGGGTAATCGCAACTGGATGCAGGCCCGCGAGTCAATGCTCACCTCGTCAATTATTCCTGGTGATATGACTCGGCTATTTCCGATTTGCACCGGCGGTGGCAGCGATTCTGCGTCATTTGATGAAGTACTGGAGCTAATTCACCTGGGTGGACGCTCACTACCGCATGCGGTTCTGATGATGATCCCCGAAGCCTGGGAGAATCATCCCGACATTGATCCGGCCCGCCGGGCGTTCTACGAATTCCATTCGACTTTGATGGAGCCCTGGGATGGTCCGGCCAATGTGTGCTTCACCGACGGGACAGTCATTGGCGCGGTTCTTGACCGCAACGGATTGCGCCCGGGTCGCTACTGGGTCACCGACGATGGGTTAGTGGTACTCGCTTCCGAGTCCGGCGTGCTCGACTTCGACCCGGCCACGATCGTGCAGAAGGGTCGCCTGCAGCCTGGCCGGATGTTCCTCGTAGACACATTGGCTGGGCGCATTGTCGATGACGAGGAGATCAAGGACGAATTGGCCGCGGCGGCGCCCTATGCCAACTGGCTGGATTCAGGGTTGGTGCACCTTGAAGAGCTTCCCGAGCGGGAGCACATTGTGCACACCCACGATTCGGTGGCCAGGCGTCAGCAGACATTTGGGTATTCGGATGA
>CAJBZP010000068.1 GCA_903960135.1 uncultured Actinomycetes bacterium
CTTGGTGTACTTGGCCAGCACGCCCCGGGTGTAGCGAGGTGGCAGGGGCACAAACACCGCCCGCCGCCTGGCCAGTTCGGCTTCATCAACCAATAGATCCAAAGTTCGGGCCCCGATATCGATCCGCACCCGATCCCCCGGCTCGACCAGCCCGATCGGGCCACCATCGACCGCCTCGGGGGCCACGTGCCCAACACATAACCCGGTAGTGCCACCGGAGAACCGGCCATCGGTGATCAGCATGACCTCCTTGCCGAGCCCAGCACCCTTGATCGCACCGGTGATCATCAACATCTCGCGCATTCCCGGGCCACCCTTTGGACCCTCGTAGCGAATGATGATGACATCGCCTTTTTGAATGGTGCCATCTTCTAGGGCAGCCATCGCCGACTGCTCCCGCTCGAATACCCGGGCCGCGCCTTCAAAAATGTCAACGGCCACCCCGGCGTTCTTCACCACCGCACCTTCTGGGGCCATCGAGCCGGACAAAATCGTGATCCCACCGGTGGTGGCGATTGCATTCTTCGACGCGTACAAAATATCGCCATCGGGATCCGGTGGATTGATGTTCGCAAGGTTTTCAGCCATGGTCTTACCAGTTACCGTCAGGCAGTCACCGTGCATTAGGCCGGCATCTAGTAACGCTCGCATGATGACTGGCACCCCACCGACCCGATCAACATCACTCATGACGAATCGCCCAAATGGCTTCACGTCGGCCAACAACGGCACCTTGGAGCCGATGCGGTGGAAATCCTCCATGTCGAGTTCAACATTTGCCTCATGGGCGATAGCGAGCAGATGCAGAACCGCATTTGTGGAGCCGCCGAATGCCATTACTACGGCAATTGCATTCTCCAGGGATTGCCTGGTGATGATGTCGCGGGTGGTGATGCCTTGACGAATGAGTTCGACCACAGCCTCACCGGAGCGACGGGCAAAACCATCGCGGCGGCGATCTACTGCCGGCGGCGCTGCCGAACCCGGCAAGGACATCCCCATGGCTTCAGCCGCACTGGCCATCGTGTTCGCCGTGTACATACCACCGCAGGCACCTTCACCAGGGCAAATTGCCCGTTCGATGGTGTCAACGTCTTCACGTGACATCAAGCCGCGGGCGCAAGCTCCCACGGCTTCAAAAGCATCGATAATGGTGACATCCTTTTCGGTGCCATCGGATAGTTTCACGTGCCCGGGAAGAATCGAGCCGGCATACACAAAAACTGCAGCAACATCGATGCGCGCCGATGCCATCAGCATTCCTGGCAGTGACTTATCGCAGCCCGCGAACGTAACCATGCCGTCAAGGCGCTCGGCCTGCATCACAGCTTCGACCGAGTCCGCGATGATCTCGCGCGAGACAAGGGAAAAGTGCATCCCCTCATGGCCCATCGAGATGCCATCCGAGACCGAGATGGTGCCAAATTGCATCGGGAAGCCGCCGGCCTGGTGCACCCCCTCCTTCGCCGAGCGCGCGAGGCGTTCAAGGGAAAGATTGCAAGGCGTGATCTCATTCCACGAGGAGGCCACCCCGATCTGGGGCTTTGGGAAATCCTCATCG
The DNA here is from genome assembly GCA_903960135.1 of uncultured Actinomycetes bacterium. Lineage (GTDB taxonomy): Bacteria > Actinomycetota > Actinomycetes > S36-B12 > S36-B12. The sequence continues at coordinate 1,562 of CAJBZP010000068.1, forward strand.
GACATTCCAACTGCCCGGAGCATTCCGCGAGCAGCTGCCCGCTCTAGCCCGTCTGTGACCTCAGAACTACGTGGCTTCATATTCGTCATAGCGACACCTTAATGTTGCCCGGGATCTAGGAGTTCGCCGGATTACTACGTGGGGATGATATTTCGCAATTGCCCGCCGGTGGTCCAACTCGTCACCTGATCGCAAATCAAGGCTCGAGCCCTTGGAGCGAAGGCTGAGGTATCACCACCGACATGGGCCGAGATCAATAGATTCGGGCAAGACCAGAGCCGATGCGCTGGCGGTAGCGGCTCGGGGTCGGTCACATCCAACGCGGCACAAATCCGCCCGGACTGCAAAGCCTCAATAAGTGCCTCGGTGTCAACGACCGGGCCACGGGCAACATTCACCAATAGCGCATTATTCTTCATCAACTTCAGGAATTTCGCATCAACAAGTGCGCGAGTGGTGGCGTCAAGGGGCACCGCCAGTACCACCACATCTGCTGTTGGCAGGATCAACTCAAGGTCAGTTATCGCCCTTACGCCGGGGCGCTCGGTGCGCCCGATCATGGTCAGCGTTACCTCAAATGGCTCAAGGCGCCGACCAATTGCCTGCCCGACTCCGCCAGCACCGAGAACCACCACCTGCCGATCAGCCAGACTCAATCGAGTCTCATGCTGCCAATTCCCGGATTCCATATTCCGCGCAGCGACATCCAAGCCGCGCAGCGAAGCCAATATCAGACCAACAGCAAGCTCTGCGGTGCTGGCATCATGCACGCCGGCTGCATTACAAAGTCGCGCACCCGCCGGTAGGTACGGCAACACATAGTCGAATCCGGCGGTCAGTAACTGAACTACCTCAAGTGCCGGCATTTCGGTCAGGACTTCTACCGTAGAAACCGAGCCCATGTATTCGGGCACGAAGAATCCAGCCCGCAATAAGTCGGCTGACGCGGGTGCATCGTCATAGAAGACAACTTCACCGGGGTAGTTAACCCCTTGCAGGAAAGCCGGGAGCAGCGCGATACCAGCCAACGGGTATTACTCGCTAACCCCGAGGCGGTCGAGCAGTAAGGCGCGTACCTTCGCCGCGTCAGCCTGCCCCTTTGTCGTCTTCATGACCGCACCGACGATGGCCCCGGCTGCTTGAATCTTGCCGCTCTTGATTTTCTCCACTACATCTGGCTGCGCCGCAAGGGCCTCATCAATTGCCGCAAGTAGGGCGCCATCATCACTGACCACGGCCAGGCCACGCTGCGCAATCACCACATCAACATCGCCTTCCCCTGCCAACACCCCCTCGAAAACTTGACGGGCAAGTTTGTCGTTGAGGCTGCCATCTGCTATCAAAGACTCCACTCGGGCAATCTGGGTAGCTGTCACCGGTAAATCTGCCAACTCGACTCCGCGCTCATTGGCAACGCGTAGTAACTCACCGGTCCACCACTTGCGGGCCGCTGCCGGATCCACCCCGGCAGCGATACTGGACTCAACGAGTTCGACCGCCCCGGCATTTACCAAAGTTGCCAACTCAAACTCGTTTATCCCCCAGGTGCTTTGCAGACGAGCCCGCTTGACGGATGGCACCTCCGGTAGCTCTGCCCGCAACTCCTCCACCCAACTACGAGTTGGCGCAATCGGCACGAGATCCGGCTCAGGGAAATAGCGATAGTCCTCGGCCTGCTCCTTTGACCGACCCGAAGTAGATCGGCCGGTGTCCTCGTGAAAGTGCCGGGTCTCCTGAATTACCCGGCCGCCGCCGTCCAAGACGCCCGCCTGCCGCTCGATTTCAGAATGCACGGCGCGTTCGACCGAGCGCAGTGAGTTCACGTTTTTCGTCTCGCTGCGGGTACCCCAACCGGCGCCCGGTTCATTTAGCGACAGGTTCACGTCGCAGCGCAAAGAACCTTCCTCCATGCGCACATCAGAAACGCCGAGGGCACGCATAACATCACGCAATTCGGCTACATAAGCACGCGCGACGGCGGGCGCCAACGGCCCGGTGCCGATCACGGTCTTAGTCACGATCTCGATCAGCGGGATCCCCGCCCGGTTGTAATCCACGAGGGAGTAGTCAGCGCCATGGATGCGACCGGTCGCACCACCGGCGTGGGTCAGTTTGCCGGTGTCCTCCTCCATATGTACCCGCTCAATTTCGACTCGCACCACCTGCGGACCATCATCGGTTGCAACAGTTACGTCAAGCCAACCATTGGTGCAAAGTGGCTCGTCGTACTGACTGACTTGATAGTCCTTGGGCATATCCGGATAGAAGTAGTTCTTGCGAGCGAACCGGCACCAGGTAGCGATCTCACAATTCAATGCCAGGCCGATACGAATGGTTGACTCCACGGCCACCTTATTCAACACCGGCATCGAGCCCGGTAGTCCAAGACAGACCGGACACACTTGCGTGTTTGGCGGTGCGCCGAATGCCGTGGCACAGGAGCAGAACATTTTTGAATTAGTGCCGAGTTCGACATGGACTTCAAGCCCGATGATGGGTTCATACCGGGTCATCGCCTCATCGAATGGCACTGTTAGTTGGGCGTTGCTCACAGGTCCGGAACCTCCTCGATCAGCAGGTGACCCCAGCTATCGGTGAGCGCCGACTCCAGCGCTGCGCCCACCAGATAAAGCCGGTCATCGGCCATCGGCGGCGCCATTATCTGCAGGCCCACCGGCAGTCCATCTGCTGGCGAGAGCCCCACCGGTAATGACATCGCACAGTTACCGGCCAGGTTGACCGGGATAGTGGCAATGTCGTTGAGGTACATCGCGAGTGGGTCATCTACTTTCTCGCCGATTTTGAAGGCCGTTGTCGGCGCCGTCGGCGAGATTAATACATCGGCTTTTTCGAAAGCCGCATTGAAATCTCGGGTGATGAGCGTTCTCACTTTCTGGGCCTGACCGTAATAAGCGTCGTAATAGCCACTTGAAAGCGCATACGTGCCCAGCATGATTCGGCGTTTCACTTCTGCACCGAATCCGGCCTCACGGCTAAGCGACATGACTTGCTCAACCGAATTTGATCCGTCGTCACCAACACGCAGGCCATAACGCATCCCATCGAAGCGCGCGAGGTTACTCGAGGCCTCGGAGGGAAGAATCAGGTAGTAGGCACCCAGGGCATAGTCAAAGTGCGGACACGACACCTCAACTACCTCAGCCCCCAGCCCCTGCAGCAACTCAACGGCCTCGTTGAAACGTTGCAACACTCCGGCCTGATACCCCTCCCCGCTCAACTCCTTAACCAGCCCAATGCGCAAGCCGCGGACATCGCCACGGTTCGCCGCCGCCACCACATCGGGCACCGGTGCATTTATTGAAGTTGAATCGCGAGGATCGTGGCCGGCTATCACCGAGTGAAGCAATGCCGCATCCAGCACCGAACGGGCGCACGGACCAGCCTGATCAAGTGACGAGGCGAGTGCCACCAGCCCGTAGCGCGAGACCCCGCCATAGGTGGGCTTGACGCCGACGGTTCCGGTTACGGCCGCCGGCTGGCGGATTGATCCGCCGGTATCGGTGCCGATCGAAAGCGGGGTTTCAAATGCTGCCAGCGCGGCCGCCGACCCACCTCCGGAGCCACCCGGAATACGTGCAAGATCCCATGGATTGTGGGTTGGACCATAAGCCGAGTGCTCCGTTGACGAACCCATGGCGAATTCGTCCATATTGGTCTTGCCCAAGATAACCATGTCGGCCGCCCGCAACCGGGAAACGACGGTGGAGTCATATGGCGGGCACCAGCCTTCGAGAATCTTCGACCCGCAGGTAGTCGGCACCCCCCGCATCGTCAGCACATCTTTCACCGCGATCGGCACCCCGGCGAGACTTCCGAGTTTGGCTCCGGTTTTGCGCTTTGCATCGACTACCTGCGCACTTTCAAGTGCCGCTTCAGCAGTGACCTGCAAGAAAGCGTGTACTCGTTCATCGACTTCAGCGATTCGTGCCAGGTGCGCCTTGGTTACCTCGACTGATGACACCTCGCCCGCGCTGATCGCGGCAGCCAGCACACTTGCGGGTTGGCGAATTAGATCCGCTGCTGCAACCGTCATGCCTCCTCCTCGTCAAGGATTCTCGGCACGCGAAAACGATGGTCTTCGGTCGCAGGCGCCGCAGCGAGTACCTCCGCCCGATCCAGGCCGGGCATGGCGATGTCGTCGCGGAACACATTTTCAACAGGTACCGGGTGGGAGGTCGGTGGGATGTCGTCGGCGGCAACCTCTCCGATCCGGGCCACCGACTGCAAAATCACTGCCAACTGGCCCGCATAATGATCGAGTTCGGCGCCACTTAGGTCAAGGCGGGCCAATTTTGCTAGGTGCGCGACTTCGTCACGGGTAATTGCGGTCACTACTTGATTGTAGTCAGCGCTGCGTCCAACCCCTTCTCGAGCAGCGCCGCAAAGCCAGCCGGACCAACGACAGGTATCCCAAGGGCCACCGCCTTGTCGAATTTCGAGCCCGCATTCTCCCCAGCAACCACAAGGCTCGTCTTCGCCGATACCGAGCCTGCCACCTTTCCACCCCGGCCGGTCACCGCGGCGGCGGCACTATCGCGGGTGTAGCCGGCCAGTGACCCTGTTATGACCACCACCAAACCCGCCAACTCAGCAGATCTCGACTCGGCCACCTGCTCGACCAGTTGCACCCCGCCAGCGCGCCACTTTGTGATGACCATTTGGTGCCATGGCTCGCGGAACCACTCGTGAACGGACACCGCAATTTTCTCGCCGACTCCATCAACCTCGGCCAGTTCAGTGACATCGGCCGCCGCGATCGCGTCGATACTCCCGAAGGCGCGCGCAAGTGACTGTGCGGCTGTCGGCCCAACATGGCGGATGGACAGGGCGACTAATACCCGCCACAGCGGCCGTACCTTTGCCGATTGCACCTGCGCCCACATGCTCTTCGCATTTTCGGTGAGCTGAGGACCATCTTCTCCTTTGGCTGGCTCACGCCTAAAGAACTCGCAGGTAAGTAGATCCGCTTCAGCCAGCGAGAAAAGGTCACCCTCATCCTCGACTATCCCACAGTCCAGCAGTGCGTAGGCTGCTTTTTCACCAAGCCCCTCGATATCCAGTGCGCCACGTGATGCCACATGCGACAAACGTTCGCGCAATTGCGCAGGGCAGCTACGTGCATTCGGGCAGCGATAGTCCTTGTCCCCCTCGGTCGCCGGCCCCAGTTTCGCCCCGCAGGCCGGGCACTTTGTCGGCATCACAAAGGGCCGCTCGCTTCCGTCACGGACCTCGACAACCGGACCAAGTACCTCGGGAATGACGTCACCAGCCTTGCGCAAAAAAACCATATCGCCGATCAGTACGCCTTTGCGCTCGACTTCAAAAGCGTTGTGCAAGGTCGCCATTGACACGGTAGACCCCGCTACTTTCACCGGCTCCATAACGGCAAACGGCGTGACGCGACCGGTGCGACCCACATTGACTTGGATATCGAGCAATCGGGTTCGGACAACTTCGGGCGGATACTTGTAGGCGATGGCCCAACGCGGTGCGCGCGCTGTCTCGCCCAACTGCACTTGCAGAGAAAGATCATCAACCTTGATGACGACACCATCGATTTCATGCTCAACGTCGTGGCGATGTTCGCCGAAGTAGTCAATGAACTCGCGCACGCCCTCGACGCTGTTCTCCACCCGGGCCAAGTTGCTGACCGGCAGCCCGAGTGCCTTCAAGAATTCGTAGCCCTGACTTTGTCTCGTGATCTCAAATCCCTCAACAACGCCGATACCGTGAACCGTCAGGCCGAGGCCACTTAGCCGACTGATCGACAGGTCGAGTTCGGCTCGCAGCCGCGCGATCTTCGCTACCCCGCGCTCACCTGTTGTAGGCGATTGCTCGGCCAAGCGCAGTTCGTCTTGCCTTCGGTCGACCCGCTGCCGCAAAGTGCCGGCTGCTGCATTTCTGGGATTGGCATATGGTGACAGCCCTTGTGCAAGCTGTTCTTCATTTATTTGCGAGAAAGTTGCGATCGGCAGGAATACCTCGCCGCGCACTTCTAAGAGCGATGGCATCGAGCCCTTCTTCGGTGGTCTCAATGCCGCTGGAATCGCAGGAATGAAGTGCGCGTTGTAGGTGACATCTTCACCTACTCGACCATCGCCGCGTGTTGCTAGTGAATGCAGTTGCCCATCCACATAAACAGCGTCAACAGCGAGCCCATCTATCTTCAGTTCACACAAGAACTCCGGAACCTGGTTGATTCCACGCTCTACTCGACTCAGCCAACCAGCTAGTTCGTCGCTGGTGAAAGCATTGTCGAGCGAGTACATCCGCTGAAGATGCTCAACCGGATTGAACATCTCCGAACTGCGACCACCAACACTTAAAGTCGGCGAATCCCCGGACTGCAGTTGCGGCCAGTCCAGCTCCAATGTGAGCAACTCGCGAAAATAACTGTCGTACTCATCGTCAGACAACGTTGGCTTGTCGTGCTGATAATAGGCAGTTCGGGCCGAATTGATTGCCGCGGCTAATTCAATCCATCGAGCACTCTTGGCCCGCGGCACACCCGAGTCACTAGCATCACCCGCCATGGTCGCCGCCTTCTTCCGCACCGTCAACCCGATCATCTCGCAGCACCCGACCAGCGGCTCGACAGGCGTCATACGCGGCTCGAACCCACTCCCAGTTTGCCCCAGCCAGACCGCAGGTCGGCGTAATGACAACCCCCGCGAGCCAAGCGGGATCACTCATCCCCAATCGGTGGATCAACTCGCGCACCGGCCGGCTGGCTTCCGCGTCACTAATCGTGCCATTACCTACCGCCGGCACACTGCCTGCAAACAGACCGATTCCAGACTCCAGTAATTGGCCCAATTGCTCATCGGGGCAATTACCCCGCAGCAGGTCAAGACTGATGAACTCAGCTCCAGCCTTGACCAGCATGTCGACCGGCACTTCGCGAGCACAGCAGTGAACGCCGACCGTGGCGCCCGAGTCTTTGGCGGCATCAAGAACTATCCGAAGGCCGGCACCGGCGCTGGCACGCTCTATTGGGCGGTAGGACGACAGCCCACTCGCCGTGCCAATCGCACCGGCAAGCACGGCGGGTAATGACGGTTCGTCAATCTGCACCACCACCGGACCACTAAACCGCCTAACTAGGTCGCCAATATGCAAGCGCACCGCCTCAGCCAGTGCCTGGGTGATATCCCGGCAGGCACCGGCGTCCTTGAGGATTCGTTCGCCGGTTGCCATTTCAATACTTGCGGCAAGGGTCCACGGGCCGCAAACTTCAGTCTTAATGGGCCCGACGTAACTTTGGGCCTGCCCTTCGAGGGCATCGAGGTCCTCACCTGACCAGGACCGAGCCCGCCGCATGGCCCGACCGGGGCCAGGTGCCACCCGCCAGCCTTGGGGGGTGGTATCCAGGCCCAAATCCAAACTAACTTCGGTAAGTAGCGCCGCGGTGCGCCCGACCAAATCCGCGCCCGGACCCCGTGCGGGCAGTTCGAAGACGTGAATGAAATCACTTAACTCCCCGGCAACGACCCGGGCCGCCTCTGCAGCGTCGGTGCCGGGCAAGGACCCAATCCCGGTGGCGGCCAAGCGCTGCCAAGGAAATTCGTGCCCATTCATTTAACTGACCTCATGTAATTGGTCTCATGCAGCACGGGTTGTGGCAGCAATAGTTGCCGAGCCAACAACCCGGGTACCGTCGTAGAGCACGACGGCTTGGCCCAGCGCGATACCGCGAATCGGCACCAGGAGCTCAACCAGCACCCGACCAGCTAGTTGATGTGCGCGAGCCGGCACCGGCACTCCGTGCGCTCGCACCTGAGCCAGTAGATCGATCGGGCACTCGCCAAGTGGTGCGGCGGTCCAGATGGGTTTGATGCCCTCGAGGGCATAGACATCAAGCAGCTCCGGGGGTCCGACAGTTACCCGCCGGCTGCCGATTTCAACGTCAACGACATAACGCGGCGCCCCATCAGCCGCCGGTCTAGACAACTGCAGCCCTCGACGCTGCCCAATCGTGAACGCATAGGTTCCATCGTGCTGCGCCAGCACCTCACCAGATTCGGCATCGACTATTTCACCGGGTAATGACCCGAGTTGTCGTTGCAAATATCCAGCCGTATCACCATCGGGAATAAAACAGATGTCGTGGCTATCTGGCTTCTGCGCCACTAACAAGCCCCGAGCTTGCGCCTCAGCCCGGATAACATCTTTGGTGTCAGCGCCGAGCGGGAATAGCGAATGCGCTAGTTGCAGCGGTTGCAAAACTCCCAGCACATACGACTGATCCTTATCCGGATCAACCGCCCGGTGTAACTCCGGACCCGCCGGTCCGAGCACAATTTGCGCGTAATGCCCGGTAGCCACCGCATCAAAGTCCATCGCGAGGGCCCGATCCAGGACCGCCGTGAACTTAATTGACTCATTACAGCGCAGGCACGGATTGGGCGTATGACCGAGCCGGTACTCCTCGACAAAATCGGCAATTACCGCCTCCGCAAACTCTTCAGCCATATCCCATACATAAAAAGGGATACCAAGTTTGTCAGCGACACGACGTGCATCACGGGCGTCGTCAAGGGTGCAGCAGCCCCGCTGCCGACCATCACCGTAGGTTTTTGTGCGCGACAGCGCGAGGTGCACCCCTACGACCTCATGACCGGCATCCACCATGCGGGCGGCCGCGACCGAAGAGTCGACTCCACCAGACATCGCGACTAAGACCTTCATGCGATCGGCGGATTTCTCATGCCGATCTCGACGAAACCGAGCGACCAGCTCTGTCGACGGCGCCCGGCAGCGCAGCGATAACGCGATCAACGTCAGCCGAGGTGGAAGGGTACCCGAAGCTAAACCGCAGTGATGCTCGCGAAGTGCGCTCATCAACACCCATTGCCAAAAGCACGTGGCTGGCTTCGGGGATCCCCGCGGTGCATGCCGACCCGGTTGAGCAGTCCACCCCAGCGGCGTCAAGCAACATCAGCAGTGAGTCGCCCTCGCATCCGGGAAAGGAGAAATGCGCATTAGCCGGTAGCCGGCCGCCGTCCAACAAATCCGGGTCACCATTTAGGACCGCACCAGGAACGGTTGCCAATACTCCCTTGACTAGTTCATTACGCAGTTGCCGTAGGTGCTGCGCATGCATCACCTGCTGGTCAACGGCATGTCGTACGGCCACCGCAAAAGCCGCGATGGCAGGCGCATCTAGAGTTCCGGATCGAATATCGCGCTCCTGGCCGCCACCGTGCAGCACCGGGGTGAAGCCGGTAGCCGGGTTAACGATCAGTGCACCAACCCCAAACGGGCCGCCGATCTTGTGGCTGCTTATCGTCACCGCGTCAGCACCAAGTGCACCCAGATTCATCGGCACCTGACCCAGTGCTTGCACCGCATCAGTATGAAATGGCACCCCGAACTCTCGACAAAGTTCGGCAATACGCTCAACCGGTTCGACGGTTCCGACCTCGTTATTCGCCCACATCACCGTGCAAAGTGCGACATTGGCAGCCGATTCGAGAGACTGCGCAATAGCGGTCGTACTCACCCGAGCATCGTGGTCGACCTCGAGCCATTCGATGATGGCTCCTTCATGCTCGCCCAGCCAGCCCACCGGATCCAGCACCGCATGGTGCTCAATCGCCGAAGCGAGAACCCGCAGTGGCTCCCCATTGCCTAATACCTGCTGACGCTGCCAATAAAGGCCCTTGATCGCCAAGTTGTCCGCCTCGGTACCACCAGCGGTGAAGATGACGGCACTGGGGCGTGTCATCAAGTCAGCCGCAATGCTCTCCCGGGATTCCTCGACAACTTTGCGCGCAGAGCGACCCGATGCATGCAATGAGGACGGGTTGCCTAGGTGCTCGGACGCGGCCAGCCAGGCGGCACGAGCCGCAGGCAACATGGCCGTGGTCGCAGCATGATCGAGATAGGACCGGTCACTCACAACGCATCATCGTAGAGCAGCGGGCCAACGGGGCTCAGGCGCGCTTCTTGATCTCCTCGGTCAGCTGCGGAACCACCTTGAAGAGATCACCAACTACGCCGAAGTCCGCGAGCTCAAAAAGCGGTGCTTCGGGATCCTTATTGACCACAACAATAGTCTTGGAAGTCTGCATTCCGGCCCGGTGCTGGATAGCGCCGGAGATACCGTTGGCCACATAAAGCTGGGGCGATACCGTCTTGCCGGTCTGACCCACCTGGTATTGATGCGGGTACCACCCGGCATCGGTTGCCGCCCGCGAGGCACCAACGGCCGCGCCCAAGGTGTCGGCAAGCGCCTCGATCACCGCGAAACCTTCAGCGGCCCCGACTCCACGGCCACCGGAAACCACGATCGCGGCCTCGGAGAGATCCGGTCGCCCATCCTTTTGGGCAACGGTGCGGCCGGTGACCTTCGCCTTCATTGCCAACTCACTCACCGAAACGGTGACATCCACCTTGATCGGGGTTGAGGTGGCCGGCACCGGTGGGGTGGAATTCGGGCGGACGGTGAAGATCGGCGTGCCCTTGATGACCTTGGAGTGCACGACGGTGCTCCCGCCGAACACGCTTTGGGTGGCAATGCCCTCAGCTGAGATGCCTATTGCATCAGTGATCACCCCCGAGTTGATTTTGATGGCAAGCCGACCCGCAGTCTCCTTGCCATCGGCACTCGATGCGATCAGCACTGCACTAGGTGCGTGCTCGGAAACCAAGTTGGCCAACACCTCGGCCCGCGGTGCCACCGGGTGATCTACATACTGCGCCCCGTCAGCCACATAAACCTTGGCCGCACCGAATTCGCCGAGAGCCGCTGCCGCTGCGTCGGAATAACCCGGACCAATCCAGACCGCCGACGGCTCACCCAAAGTGCGCGCAAGGGTCAAAAGTTCGCTGGTTACTTTCTTCACCGTGCCATCAGCATGTTCTACGACGACCAAAACCTCAGACATGTGAATCCTCTCCGGAAACCGAATCTAGATAAACTTTTGGGTAGCTAGGAACTCAGCAAGCTTGACGCCACCATCGCCCTCATCGGTGACAATCGTGCCCGCGGCTTTCGGCGGCCGAGCCGCAAAATCTTCGACAACCGTCCAGGCTGCGGCTAAACCGAGTTGCGATCCCTCAAGCCCTGCGTCGACCGTCGAAAGGGTTTCAACCGGCTTCTTCTTCGCGGCCATAATGCCCTTGAATGACGGGTAACGCGGCTCGTTGATCTTCTCCACCACACTCACGACCGCCGGCATATTTGCCACAACCGTCTCGAAGCCGTAGTCGGTGACGCGTTGAATAGTGACGGAGGTGCCGTCAACGTCAACCTTTTGTGCAAAAGTCAATTGGGCAACTCCTAGCCGCTCGGCAACCATCGCCGGAACGACGCTCATGCGCGCATCGGTTGATTCTGACCCAAAGAAAACAAGGTCGAAATCGCGGCCGGTAAGTATCGTCGCCAAGGCGTACGAAGTGGCTAGCGCATCAGATCCGTGCAGGGAGTCGTCAACTAGGTGGACGGCGGCATCGGCACCCATGCTGAGGGCTTTGCGCACCGTCTCGCCCGCCCGCTCCGGGCCCATCGTGATGATCGTTATCTCACCGCCATGTGCTTCTTGTAGCTTTAGGGCCTCTTCGACGGCGTACTCGTCAAGTTCGTTCATGACGCCATCAGCGGCTTCGCGATCTAAAGTCGAGTCATCACTTCGGAGTTTCTTCTCGGCCCAGGTATCGGGTACCTGCTTCACACAAACTGCGATCTTCACGCCAACCCCTTATTCGGACCGATCCCCTTGTCGATCGCCAATTTAGCAGCGCCGGCCGATTACGCCACCGTGGGCTAGGTTTCTCGCGCCTGCTCCGAACTACGGTGCGACCAATGTCACACCGCTGCTCGCCAAGTCGGCCACCCCGGCCCCGGCTAAGTTCACCACGCTGGTAAACCCGGCGGCCGCCATCTCATCACTTGCCAGGGTTGACCGGCGCCCACTGCGGCAGTAGACCGCGTAGGTGGCGCCTTTATCAAGGTTGGCGATATTGGCCGCAAAGTCCGGGCCCTCAAGGTTTATGTTCACCGCACCGGGTAGATGGCCGCTGGCAAACTCAACGGGTGTTCTGACATCAACTATCACAACACCTGGCTTCGCAGCAGCCGAGATGAATGCGGCTGAATCTACGTTGGTAATCGCGCTAGAAGCAGAGCCGCAACCGGCTACCAAGAGGGCGGCGGTGACCGACAGAACGACCAGGGCCTCTTTGATCTTCACTTTGGTCTTTCCCTTCGTTACCGAGCACCTGTTGCCGGGTCTGAGTATACCCCACGGGGTATCATGGCGCCGATCGGGATGACAAATCCGACCCGGTAGCCGCAAACCCGGACTACCCTCATGCCGTGAGCGAAATAACCGAGCAGCAATCAGTCATCAAAGTGCGCGAAGCCCTCGCCCTTCTCGGTGCCCGGGGCGAGGTCCGAGCCCTTGCAGACAGTGCCCGCACCGCCCAGGAGGCCGCCGACGCGCTCGGAATCGAAGTCGGGCAGATCGCGAGTTCACTGATTTTCCTAGCCGATGGCCAACCAATACTGGTCATCGCCTCTGGTGGTCACCGGGTCGACACCATGACCCTTGCCACAATCCTCGAAGTCAGTGAAATAAAGAAGGCCAATGCTGATGAGGTTCGAAAAGCTACGGGCTTTGCAATCGGTGGTGTCGCGCCGGTTGGGCACCCGCACCCGCTGCGTACCATCGTCGACATTGCACTATCTCGCTTCGACGAGGTGTGGGCAGCCGGCGGGCATCCCCACTACGTATTCCCGACCAGCTACGACGAACTACTTCGGATCACAGCTGGTGCAGCTGCTGAAGTAGGCGGTTAACCGGTCGCTAAGCCCGCTCGCCCTTGACGACTAGGACGACACCGCCCAAAACCACCGTTAGCCCGATGAGAATTGATCTGCTAAGTGGCTCCGCTAAAACCAGCCAACCGAGCAGCACCGCAACAACCGGGTTCACATATGGAAACGTTGAGACCAACGAGATGGGCGCCCGAGCAATCAGAAAGGTAAAGGCCGAATAGCCGATTATCGAGGCAATCACCAACCAGACCCAACCAATGACACTCACGCTTAAATAGCTGCCAAATTCGATCCGTTCGCCAATCAAGATGCCGACGGCCATCAACGCCACGCCTGCCATCAGCATCTGCAACGTCGCGGTCACCAAAGAGTTGGCTGGTACCGCGAATGACTTCGCCCGCCAGGAAAAGAAGGCCCACGAAATGCAGCCCATGAGGATGGCGAAACACCAGAAAAGAACTGCACCCGGTGCAGCGCCATTTACCGAGACGATGCCGCCGGGCAACAACATCATCACAATCCCGGCGATGCCAATCATTACCCCGGCCCCGGTGAGCCGGCTTGGACGGTCCCCATTGAGTAGCCGAAACAACACAATCCATAGCGGAATGGAGGCACCGATAAGGGCGGCAATCCCGCCAGGGACATATCGCTGGCCAAGGGCTAGAGCCGCAGCCCAGATACTGATAATGCCAAGGCCCATGATGGCGCCGGAAAAAAGCTCCCGACGGGTGATCCGAAACGGTGCCACACCACGAAAAATCAGCACTCCGATACCAAGGCATAGCGACGCAACAAAATATCGCGACCCGGTTGCGATCAACGGCGGCATCGACTTAACCACCTCGGAGAGGCCAAGGTAGGTGGAACCCCAAACAATCCAGAGCGTGACCAACGGTGCCCACACACCCAGCGCCGTTGGCTGTTTCACGCTGGCAGCCTATTGCCGAGAGCACCGCGGATTGCTGGGCATTCGCTGACAGGTACCTTTGGTGGATGTCTTTAACAGGTCAGCTAAGCGGTGGTGGTGAGATCACCCTGTGCCCAATTGACGAGGCATACCCAAAGCAGTTGATCCACAGCCCATACGAGAACTGGGGCGATAAGGCGGCAGCCGCCAATCAAATGATCATCGAGAGGTGGTGCATAAGACTCCGCGCGCAAGGTGCGCCCGTGGCAGATGTCGGCTACCTCTCGGCGCATGTGGTTTGGTACGGCCCCACTCTCGGGTCCAGGGCCATGAACATCGGCATCGGCATCGTCGCCGAATACCGCGGGCAAGGCATCGGATCCTTGAGCCAGCGACTGCTGGCCGAATACCTGCATTCGCAGGGGTATCTGCGCGTCGAAGCGTCCACCGATGTCGCGAACCTTCCCGAACAGCGTGCTCTAGCAGCCGCAGGTTTCGAATTCGAAGGCATCGCGCGGCTGGCACAGGGCCGCGCAGATGGGGTGCATGACTTGCAGGTGTGGTCACATCTGCCCGGCTCATAAACGGCCTACACTCTGGGCATGAGCGTGCGGGTGTACACCGGACGCCACTCTGATCGTGGCAGCTCCCCATCGGGCTGGCTGCCCTATGTGCCTTGGGCCCTAGCCGGCCTGACCATCACCGGGCAGATCATCTGGGTCCTGGTGGGTGACCAACCGCGAATCGCGCTCACCATCGGCACGGTTGTCACCTTCTTCTTGGCGAGCGCAACACATGCCTACCTATCGCGCGGACTTAGTTGGACCGCGGGCTATCTTGCGATCTCACTTGGCTTTGGCCTTGCGATCGAAGCCATCGGCACCGCGACCCGATTCCCATTCGGCGATTACACCTACACCAGCGTTCTTGGCCCCGCTGTCCTTGGCGTTCCGATCCTCATCCCACTGGCCTGGTCGATGATGGCTTATCCGTGCTTACTTGCGGCGCAGCGCCTGGTAGGCAGTGGGCTCGCCACCGCATTGGTGGGCGGTTGGCTATTCGCCTCTTGGGATCTGTTCCTGGATCCACAGATGGTCAGCGCGGGGGCATGGCAGTGGAATTCGGTGGGCTGGGTTCTACCCGGTATCCCCGGCATCCCATTGCAGAATTTCCTCGGCTGGCTGCTGATGGCATTCGTCTTAATGTGGCTCCTTGACCGGCTACCGCGCAAGGTCGTCAAGGACGGTGTCCCCACCTTGCTGCTCACCTGGGTCTACCTATCCAATGTGCTCGCCGCCGCCGTTTTCTTCGGCCGTCCCACGGTCGCGCTCTGGGGTGCGGTTTGCATGGGTATCGTGCTGATTCCATGGTGGTGGCGCAGTTGGAGCCAACCCCAGTGGTGATTAGACGCGGAGCACTAATTCGACGCGCAGCGGCAATTGGTGCATTTGGTGCGAGTGCTATCGCGGTGCACACCGCAATCAACCTCCAGCGCCTGCGCGCACCGGCAGTAGCCGGCCCGAACATAACCGAGCGCGTCAGCGTCCTGCTCCCGGCGCGGAATGAAGCCGAACATATTTCCGTTACCGTGCAAAGTATTCTCGCGCAAGAAGGCTTAGACGACTTTGAGTTGATAGTTCTCGATGACGGTTCGACCGACGACACCGCGGCGATAGTTCGGGCAATACCTGACCCGCGCTTGAAGTTGGTTGTTGGCGCGGATGATTCGCTGCCAGCAGGATGGCTGGGCAAACCCTGGGCCTGCGCTCGACTTGGCGACCTAGCTACCGGATCCGTCCTTGTTTTCGTCGACGCTGACGTTTACTTCGAGCCACAGGCCATTCGCGGCGCCGTCGAACTCTTGCGCGACCAAGGGTTCGCTCTCGTCTCCCCTTATCCCAGGCAGGTTGCCAAATCCTGGCTAGAGCGCCTAGTGCAGCCACTGATCGTTTGGTCTTGGTGCGCGACCGTGCCGCTCCGCTGGGCTGAGGCGTCGAGTCGACCATCTTTGGCTGCGGCGAATGGTCAATTCATCGTCATTGATGCGCAGGTCTACCGGGCGGTCGGCGGCCATGAAGCGGTAGCCAGCGAGGTAATTGAAGATGTGGCACTCATGCGCGCGGTGAAAGTCATGGGCCAACAGGCGGTAACCGCGGACGGTTCAAAAATCGCCCACTGCCGGATGTACGCGACATCGCAGGAGGTTGTTAATGGCTACACAAAGTCACTCTGGTCGGCATTTAACGGCCCGGCTGGATCCATTGCCGTCAATGGGCTGCTCCTCACTGCGTATGTCGCACCCGCAGCAGCAATGCTCGTCGGGCGCGGAAGAACTCGTGCCATCGGCGCTATCGGCTATGCGGCCGGTGTCACCAGCCGAGTGCTGGTCGCAAAGCGCACCGGTGAGCGCAGCTGGCCCGACGCGTTGGCCCACCCCATCTCGATCACCGCATTTACCGCTCTCAATGTACTTTCCTGGTCGCGCCATCGCCGCGGCGCTAACTCCTGGAAAGGTCGACCCGTAACCGCGGTTAACTAAAATGGTCGAGGCTCCTAGGCTGGGGCTGTGCCTGCCAAATCAAAAGAAATTAGCAAATCAAATGTCATTGTGATTGGCGCCGGGGTTGGCGGGCTGGCTACCGCGGCGCGCTTAGCCGCAAAAGGCATGGCGGTGACGGTTCTTGAGCAGGCAGATCAGTTCGGCGGCAAGTTGGCCTCTTATCGAAGGGCTGGCTTTGTTTTCGATACCGGTCCCTCACTTTTCACCCTGCCGGCTGTTTACCGAGACCTCTTCCTAAAAACCGGCGGGCCGCTTGAGGAAGCCATTGACCTACAACCCCTCGACCCGGCTTTTCGCTACCAATTCGGTGACGGTGCCACCGTCGTGATGCCCGGGGTCGGAACTGGCCAGTGCGCTGACGCCCTCGCCGACGGACTCGGGGGCAAGGCCGCGCAGGAGTGGCGCAACCTGATTAAACGCGGCGGCGCAATGTGGCAGGTTACCCGGGAGCCATTCTTGCAATCCCCGTTAGCCGGGTGGCGCAACATCATGTCACTTGCGCGAAATCCCGGTGATGTGCAGACTGTCGCGCCTTTTACGACTTTGCGCGCGCTGGGTGAGAAAACCTTCAGCGACAAGCGCCTGGTGACTCTGCTCGACAGGTACGCGACTTATACCGGGTCTGATCCGCGCAAGGCACCGGCCGTCTTGGCCACCGTGCCATATATCGAACAGACTTTCGGCGCCTGGCATATCGGTGGCGGAATCAGTTCCTTGGCCGATGCGCTGGTGCAGCGCTGTCGAGACCTCGGGGTGCAGCTTCTTCCCAGCATGGACGTAACGTCTATCAATACCAACGGAAATCAGGTGACGGGCGTTCAAACCAGCAGCGGCGAAACTTTCATGGCAGATATCGTGGTTGCAAATGCTGACGCCGGACAGGTATACGGCAACCTGACTAACTCCAAAAGCGTTCAAGAGACCCTCAAGAACATCCGAAAGTCAACTCCGTCACTGGCCGGCTTCGTGCTACTTCTTGCGGTAAAAGGCCGAACCAACGGCCTGCAACATCACAATGTCTGGTTTACCGAGGATTACGATGCGGAATTCGACTCAATATTTGGTCGCAAGATCGCCCCGGTCAGCGATCCGACAATCTATGTCTGCTCGCCAAGTGACCCACTCATGCGCCCCGACGAAGATCACGAGTCATGGTTTGTTCTTGTTAACGCACCGCGTCATGGTGATGGCACGAATGGCACGATGAATTGGGATGAGCCCGGCCTGGCCGAGCAGTACGCAGATCACGTCTTAGGCGTACTCGCCAGACGAGGGATGGACATCAGGCCCAATATTTGCTGGCGCGAGATTCGAACCCCCGCGGATCTGGAGCGCGATGTCCGGGCACCCGGGGGCGCGATTTACGGCACTTCCAGCAATGGCGCACGCGCGGCCTTCGCTCGGCCGGCAAATGAGTCGCCGGTCGGTGGGCTCTATCTAGTCGGCGGCTCATCGCACCCGGGCGGCGGCTTACCACTTGTCGGCATGAGTGCGGAGATCGTTGCAAAACTTATTAGCGCAAGTGGGAGTTATTAAGTCCTAGGGCTTGATAAACCTCTCGGGTCGAGGTTGAGCGATTAAGGGTGTAGAAATGCAGGCCCGGCGCCCCCAGCGCCAAGAGTTGCTCACCCAAGGTGGTTGCGACTTCGACACCTAATTCGTGGACGGCTCTTTGGTCATCTTCGATCCCTGCAAACCGCTGGGCGAGCTCGGCCGGGAATACGGCACCAGAAAGTGCTGCGAACCGCTCGATCTGCGCGACATTAGTGACGGGCATTAACCCGGGCACAATGGGCATGGTGCACCCGTGAACTGCAGCACGACTAACTAGCCGCTCGTAGTCGGCCGCCCGGAAGAAGAACTGCGTGATGGCAAATTCGGCCCCCGCGTCCTGCTTGGCCGCAAGGACGCGCGCATCTTCCTCGAAGTCAAGGGATTCGGGATGACCTTCGGGGAATGCGGCGACCCCCACACTAAATGCACCGAGGGATCGCACGAGTGATACAAGTTCATCGGCATGTTGCAGGCCACCGGGGTACTGCTCCCACTTGGCGCCTAGCCCAGAACTCGGATCACCACGCAGCGCCATGATGGTATTGACTCCGGCATCGAAGTATTGGGCAATTACTCGCCGGAGGTCCGCAACGCTCGCGTCGACGCAGGTCAGATGCGCAACGGGAAGCAGGGTGGTTTCCTCCGCAATCTGCTTGGTGATTCGCACCGTGCGATCTTGCGTGGATCCGCCCGCGCCGTACGTCACCGAAACAAAAGTGGGCTTTAGGGCCTCGAGTTCACGGACCGTCTGCCAAAGGGCCTGCTCCCCGGCATCAGTCTTGGGCGGAAACAACTCGAAGGAGAAACTGCTTTGGCCGCCCGCCAGTACCGCGCCCAGGCTCGGTGCGACTTCACGGCTAGCCATGGCCAAACCCTAGCCCAGCAGGCCTGCAGTGCGGCCCAGCAACCAACCGGTCAGCCGATTTGGGCACTAGCATCTACACTCAGACGATGCCCGCGCCGTCTGCAGCACCCATGAAGTTATCGCCATTTGATGCGGCGGAACTACGGCAGCGTGTGCAGTGTGCGATAGACATGGTCCTCGCGCAGGAATCTGAGCGGCTGACGAAGATTGATCCCGATCTACTCCCACTTATTGAAGCCTTAACGGCCTTACTTGCAGGCGGTAAGCGACTGCGACCGGCCTTTTGCTACTGGGGCTGGCGCGGTGCGCTAGCCGGCGATCGGCCACCGGCCGAAATTGACGAACCTGCGATGCGGGCGGCCTCCGCGCTGGAATTCTTACAGGGGTGTGCCCTGGTTCACGATGATGTCATGGATGGGTCCGACACCCGACGCGGTCAACCGGCCGCCCACCGACGCTTCGCTAATCTGCACCGCAATCATTCCTGGCTGGGCTCCCCCGAGCATTTTGGTATTGGCGCGGCAATCTTGTTGGGTGATATGTGCCTGTCGTGGTCAGATCAAGTGCTGCTAACCAGCGGTATGCCCGATACTGCGCTCAACCGGGTCAAGCCCATCTACGACGAGATGCGCACCGAGCTGATGGCTGGTCAGTACCTAGATCTCCTCGAGCAAGCCCGCGGCGGTGGTTCCATTGAGCGAGCCCTGCGTGTGGTGCGCTACAAATCCGCAAAGTACACGATCGAGAAGCCACTGCACCTGGGCGCAGCACTTGCTGGTGGCTCCCCAGAGGTATTCGCGACCTACACCGCATTCGGCCTGCCCCTTGGCGAGGCGTTTCAATTACGCGATGATGTACTAGGGGTGTTCGGCGACCCGAAGGAAACCGGCAAACCAGCAGGTGACGACCTTCGCGAGGGCAAGCGCACAGTGCTAATCGCGATTGCATCCGAGCGTGCCACGAGTGACCAGATGTCAGCGATCCGCACTCACCTTGGCGATCCGGCACTTGATCTTGCCGGGGTTGAGGAACTCCGCGAGATTATTACGACCACCGGTGCCCGCGAGCATGCAGAACACCTCATCGCCAGCCTGCTGGAGACCTCTCTCATTGCCATTGAGACTGACATCATCAACCCTGAGGCGCGGGCAATCTTCACTGAACTTGCCCACGCCGCAACTAAGAGATCGGGCTGATCAATTTTCATGTCAAGGCAAGTTGGATGAACCTGTCAAAGAGCAGATCACTTACCCGCTGGTTGCCGCGCACAACCCCGCGAACCGTTAGCGGGCCCACCGATCACGTTGTCATTGTTGGCGCGGGGCTCGCCGGCCTCTCCGCGGCGATGCGTCTTGCCGGAGCCGGGCGCCAAGTCACGGTTCTAGAGCGCGAGTTGGTGCCCGGTGGTCGCGCTGGGCGCATAGACATTGAGACAGCGGACGGCACTTATAAGTTCGACACCGGTCCCACCGTCTTGACGATGCCCGACCTGATCGCAGACTGCTTCGATGCATTAGGTGAGGACATGCAAGATTGGCTTGAACTTAAGCCGGTGGCCCCGCTCTACCGCGCCTTCTACCCCGATGGCTCGATTCTTAATGTACACGCCGATGTTGCCCAGATGGCCCAAGAGATTACCGAAGTAATTGGCGCAGATGAGGCTGCGGGATATTTGAAGTATGTTGATTTTGTCTCGAAGCTCTACAAGTACGAGATGAAGGATTTCATCGACCGCAATATCGACAACCCATTCGATTTAGTCACCCCCGATCTCGCCAAGCTGGTGGCCATCGGCGGGTTTCGCAAACTGGCTCCAAAGGTGCGTGAATACCTTAAAGATCCCCGCACCGAGCGCATCTACTCCTTCCAGGCGATGTATGCAGGGCTGTCCCCGTACGACGCACTTGCAATCTATGCCGTAATCGCCTACATGGATTCAATCGCGGGGGTGTTCTTCCCGACAGGTGGCATGCACGCACTCCCCGTCGCTATGGCAGCGGCCGCTGAAAAACATGGTGTGAGTATCAAGTACGCGACCACTGTCACTTCGGTCGAAACTAATGGTGACCGCGCTACCGCGGTGATCACCTCATCCGGTGACCGGATCGAAGCCGATGTAGTCGTGCTAAACCCTGACCTTCCGGTGGCCTACCGAGATCTGCTCGGCAAAACCCCCTGGTCGGTCGGTCGGCTGGACTACTCCCCATCCTGCTTCCTGATGCTTGCCGGATCTACCGCGAACTACACCAAGATCGCCCACCACAATATTCACTTTGGGCGAAGCTGGCGTGGCGTATTCGATGAGCTGATCGACAAAAAGCAGCTCATGAGTGACCCGAGTGTCCTTGTTACCAACCCCTCCCGCTCGGACCCAACTTTGGCACCTGCTGGAAAACAGATTTACTACGTTCTCTTTCCCACCCCGAATCTCGATGCAGATATTGATTGGCGAAACACCGGCCCAAAGTATCGCGATGAGGTGGTGCGGGTACTTGAAGAACGAGGATATATCGGATTTGGTGATGCCATAGAAGTTGAGAACATCACCACCCCACTGGATTGGCAAGATCGCGGCATGGAGCGCGGGGCACCATTTGCGGCCGCTCACTCATTCCTGCAAACCGGACCATTTCGGCCAGGCAACCTCTGGGGCGAGAATGTGGTCTTCACCGGATCAGGAACCCAGCCGGGTGTCGGTGTACCTATGGTCCTGGTCTCGGGCCGGCTTGCTGCTGAGCGTATTGTTGGAAAGGACCCGAACTATCACTCGCGTGCCCGCAGGAGTTGAAATTGAGTTCAAGGGATCTCGATGCTGCAGGCATCATCGACCCGGACTTACGAGCTTCGTATGAACTTTGTCGGCAATTAAACGCCGCGCACGGCAAAACTTACTATTTGGCGACTTTATTACTGCCCCCCGGCAAACGCCCATATGTGCACGCGCTGTACGGATTCGCCAGATATGCCGATGAGATAGTTGATGACCTCGCTTCCACCCTGACCCAACAGCAAAAGGCCGACTGGCTGCTGACCTGGGGGCAAACATTTCTCGATGACCTAGATAAGGGCTACTCAACTGATGCAGTATGCCGAGCCGTCATCGACACCGTCCAGCGCTGGGACATCCCAAAAGGTCACTTTGCGGCCTTCCTGCACTCGATGCAGATGGACTTGACAGTTACGCACTATCAGACATTTGCCGATCTTTATGAATACGTGTACGGGTCGGCAGCCGTGATTGGACTGCAGATGGTGCCGATCCTCGAACCCACGTCACTCGAAGCCGCCGAAAAAGCCAAAGACCTCGGGGTCGCCTTTCAGCTCGCTAACTTTGTTCGCGATGTCGGCGAGGATCTTGACCGGGGTCGGGTGTATTTGCCACTTGACGAACTTGCAAGGTTTGGGGTTTATCCTGACGATTTGCAGGCACGGGTCGCCACCCCCGAAATCAAAAGTGCTTTGCGTTATCAAATTACCCGGGTAAAGGAACTAGAAGAGCGGTCACGACCCGGGATCTCGATGCTCCATCCATCATCCCAGGACTGCATTGAAGCCGCCCGGGTCCTTTATTGTGGGATTGTCGATGAGGTCGAAAAAATCGACTACGAGGTGTTCACCAAGCGTGCATCCGTCCCGATGACGCGCCGGCTCAGCGTCGCGGGGCCAGCTTGGCTACGCGCGCGGCGAGCGCGTCGACGATTTGGATCCGGGCACGTGCGCGGCTTACATCAAAATGCAAGTTAGCGGCGCCACATAGGTGGTCCGGCTTTCGGTGTGCGCTGCACGCCATGGCGTCCGAGCCAAACCCAGCAGCCCAACGACAGCAACACCAGTGAGAATCCGAAAAGCAGATCCTCGACCGGCGCGAAGGCGAGTCGGCCATCACCGATGAATGGAGGTGCACCGCCCTCTGGTGAAGTACCACCGATAATGGCGGCGCCGTCATAGCGAACGATTGCGAACCCCGTGAACATGCCGTTGGTTATCAGTTGAAAGAAAACGATGATCGCGTACGAGACCCAGAACACCTTGCGGGTCACCAATTTGGTACGCAGAAGGAACATATCGATTAAGACCGCCAGGATCACGGCGAGGCACCCAAGTTGCGTGTAAGTCATGGCGCGCCGTCCTCATCGCCGACCGCCCACCCTTTGACCGATCGCACTGCCTCCAAGGTCAAAATCGAAGCGATCGGAATGACGATGAAGAACAGCACCTCATCAACTGGGACTGCGCCTGGCAAGTACCACCCTGTTATGCGATCTTCATCAAACCACCAGTGGCCATTTGCAATTGCGTAAGCATCCCAACAAAAGAACATGATGACCGCCGGGACGATACTCAAGGCCAATCGTTTAGCCCGGCGAAATACCCGGGTGCGGCAAGTTGCTTCAAGCCAGGCACTACCTGCCAAGACGAAAATCAAGATCGCCACATATGACAAATTCGCGGGCACGGTCATATACTCTCCTAACACAACTAAACATGCACGGGAGCTCCTGCCTAGTGGAGCTGAGAGGGCGACAGCACGGCGTCGCCGACCGTTCGAACCTGTCCGGGTAATGCCGGCGTAGGGAGGATTTTGGTGTCGATGTTCATGAACGTGGCCTTCAGTGCGTGGAACTATGACGTAACGGTGCTTGAGTTGCTGGCCGTGATTACCGCATTTATCGGAATCGGTCTGGCAATCCGCGGGACGCGGTGGGCGTGGCCGTTCTATTTCCTCTCAAGTGCCCTATATGGCTGGCTGCTCTGGGAGTACGCCCTCTACGGCACCGCGGCCCTGCAATTGGTTTTTATTGCCGCGGCAATCTGGGGTTGGTTCGGGTGGGGGCCGAAATCCATCACCCCCACCACCGTCAGTAATCGAACCCGCCTGATCCTCCTGGCTGGCAGTCTCGCGGCCTGGCTCGCCTTGGTGCCCGTCCTCGCAGCAATCGGGGATCCAGCGCCGTGGCCCGATACTTTCGTCTTTGTCGGCAGTGTCGTCGCCCAGGTATTGATGGTCCGTGAGTACGCAGAGTCGTGGGTCCTTTGGATGGTCGTAAATGTTGTGGGAGCCGCCCTTTACGCAACACAAAACCTCTGGTTCACCTCGTTGTTCTACGCGGCGCTAATTGTGCTGGCGGTGATTGGCCTGCGTAGCTGGCTAGCCAAGCGGGCACCGCTCCCGGGTTCGACTCACCTATGAGCGCGGCAGGTGGAACATCACGGAAAATTGGGCTGCTCGGCGGGGAATGCACCGGCAAGACCACTCTCGCCAAAGCTTTATGCGACCACCTTGATGCGGTCATCGTGCCGGAGTATCTTCGCGAGTTCGTCAGCACCACCGGGCGGGCGCCAACCGCCTTCGAGCAATCCAACATCATGACCACCCAAATTGCCGCGGAGAATGCCGCCTTAGTCGCCAGCCCGCATGCGCTCCTCGTGTGCGATCCCGCCGCCCTAATGACCGCCATCTACAGCCTCGCCTACTTCGGCGATCGCTCGTTACTCGATTCCGCCGCCGTGCACGCCGCGACATACCGAACTCTTATTTGGTGTGGTACCGACATCCCATGGGAACCTGATGGCAACCAACGGGACGGCCCGGAATACCGAGAACAGGTCGATGGCCTGATCGCCGAGGTGGTTGGCAGTGAGCTAGTGCCTGCCGGTATCCAAGTACACCGAATTGACGGCACAGTTGACGATCGGCTGCTGGCAGTCGTGAAGTTGCTGGAACACTAGGCGGCACTGGAACAGGCACGGCAAGCGTGGCAACAGCACCGGCACGGGCGACGTACCTAGAATCACAAGGGTGGAGCAGTCTGTACCGGACCCGTTAGTCGGGCAGACGATTGATGGGCGCTATTTGGTCCGCGCGCGCCTCGCCCGGGGTGGGATGGCCACCGTTTATGAGGCCATTGATTTGCGTTTGGACCGCGTGGTCGCACTCAAGGTTATGCACCGTCACCTCGCCGAAGACCCGGATTTCGTGGCCCGGTTTGAGCGTGAGGCGAAATCGGCGGCGCGCCTTTCGCACCCACATGTCGTTGCCGTCTATGACCAAGGGCACAGTGACAACCTGATCTACCTGGCCATGGAGATGGTGCCCGGGCGCACTTTGCGCGATGTGATGCGCGACTTCGGTCCACTCACCCCAGAACAGGCCCTCGTAATCCTTGACCCGGTACTTGAGGGCCTGGCTGCCGCACACGCCGCCGGTTTCGTGCACCGCGATATTAAGCCGGAGAATGTGCTGCTTGCCGACGATGGTCGGGTGAAAGTTGCCGACTTCGGGTTGGCGCGTGCGGTTTCAACTTCAAATACCAGCGCCACCCAAGGATTGATCATGGGCACGGTCGCATACCTTTCACCCGAACAAGTTGAACGCGGTGACGCCGACGAACGCTCAGATCTTTATGCCGCCGGGATCCTGCTTTTCGAAATGGTGACCGGGCAGACCCCACATGCAGGTGACAGTCCACTCTCCGTCGCCTACGCCCATGTCAACAATGACGTCCCGGCGCCGTCCAAGATTCAGCCGACGGTGCCACCTGAGATCGACGCCCTAGTCGTTCGCGCAACGCGTCGCGAGGCGAACTTGCGTTACCAGCGAGCTGCCGAGTTCCTGGCCGATGTAAGAAGGATCCGCGCTAATCTGCCACCACCTCGGCCGTTCGTGGAATCACATGACACCTTGGTTGTTGACGCTTCGACCGCAGCCCGACTTGCCGCCGGTAAACCGGTGGCACCATCGCCGGCCGTTTCACCAGCAATTGCTGACACCAGACCTCGGCGGCGAAAGGGACCTTGGATCGCCTTGGTGATCTTTCTCGTCGTGCTCGGGTCCGGCCTCGGTGGTTGGCTACTCGCCACCGGAAAATCTGTGCCGACTCCCGACATCGTTGGCCAATCCACCGCGGCTGCCACCGAAATTCTCAGTGCGGCCGGGCTCTCGCTGGTGGTTACCGAAGAGCAATTCAGTGAAGAGTTGCCAGCCGACCAAGTCATCAGTAGCGATCCGGCACCTGGTGCTGGGGTTCGCGAGGGGGGCGCCGTCGGCGCCGTCGTCTCCAAGGGCCCGGAGCGTTATGTCATACCAAATGTGCAAGGGCTCACGGCCGCAGAGGCAACCGCAGCTCTTGCGGGGGCGAATTTGGTTATTGGTTCCACCACCTCGGTATTCGATGACCGGGTACCCGCGAATGCGGTCTCCGGCACGAGTCCGGAGATCGGGACCGAAGTCAAACCGGGCACCAGCGTCGATATCGCGGTTTCGAAGGGACCAAAGCCCGTGCCTATTCCTGCTGTGGTGGGCAAGAAAGCCCAGGTCGCGGCCAGCGCACTGGCCGATCTTGGCCTCATCGTGGTAACAAAGGAGAAATTCTCGGAGCAGGTAGCCGACGGGTTGGTCATCGCGATCCGGCCAGGCGAAGGCACGGTGGTCGACTCCGGTACCGAGGTTGACTTAGTAACCTCCAAAGGACCGCCGCCGGTTGAAGTGCCAAGCCTCGTTGACATGCCAAAGAACAAGGCAATTAGCACCCTTAAGGGCCTTGGCTTAAAACCGAAAGTCCTCGAGGCGGCAGCGACCCCACTTGATCGGGTCTATTCGCAGGACCCGCCGGCCGGCACCATGATCCCCAAGGGCAGCCAAGTCATTATTCGTATTATCTAGACCAATAACGTTGCCGATTTTGATGAATGGAACTCCATGCGCGAACTTCCAGATGAGACCCGGCGAGCACTTGATATTCCAGCAGATATCTTGGCGTTGGAACCGGACCAGATGCGCCGACTTGGCTACGAGGTTGTTGATCGAGTAATTGAGCACCTGACCACCCTGGGCGAACAACGGGCACTGACCACCGGTGACCTCGTCACCTTGACCACTCAATTAGGTGGTCCAATCCCCCGCCAAGGCTCCTCGATCTCAGAAAACCTCACCAAGCTAGCTGACATCGCATTGGCCAATCAACAACATGGTGAGCACCCGCGTTATTTCGCCCGCGTACCCGGCCCCTCCTCCTATCCAGCCATTCTCGGTGAATGGCTCGCCACCGGCATGCAGTCGGTGGCTTCCTCATGGGGTGGGGGCTCTGGCCCAAGCACCCTGGAAACCATCGTCTGCTCATGGCTGCGCGATGGACTTGGCTTGGCACCAACATGTGAAGGAGTGCTGCTTTCCGGCGGCTCCATGGCGAATATCACCGCGGTGATCACGGCACGCAATATCAAGGGCCCGGGCATCATCTATCTAACAGATCAAACCCATTCCTCGATCAAGCGCGGCCTGCTTGCGATCGGGCAACCTCCTGAGCATATTCGCATTCTCGCGACCGACAGCAGCTTTAAACTCAACCCAATCGATCTGCGTGCAGCCATCGAGGTCGATATCGAAAATGGCTTAGCACCGATGCTGGTAGTTGCGACCGCGGGGACAACCAATACCGGCGCCGTCGACGACCTGCCAGCAATTGGCGCCATCTGTGAGTCGTTCAAGATGTGGCTACATGTTGATGGCGCATACGGCGGCCCGGCCGCGCTCTGTGATCGCGGCCGATTGGCGCTACCTGGCCTAGAACGAGCCGACTCGTTCGTTACTGATCCACATAAGTGGTTATTTCAGCCCTATGACATAGCCTGCCTTTTCGTCAAGACTCCCGGCGCCCTTGAACAGACCTTTGCGATGAACCCCGAGTACCTGAAAGACGTCGCTGGTGGCGCCGTCGAACTGCAAAACCGAAGTCTGGAGTTGACCCGCCGAAGTCGCGCCGTAAAACTCTGGCTCACGTTCCGGTCCTACGGGCTGGAGACCTTGTCCGCTGCGATAAACCGTGGAATTGGCTTGGCGGAGTACGCCCAATTTCTCGTGGAGGAGGATGAGCGACTCGAGATCATCACTCCGGCGGCCCTTGGAATCGTGACCTTCGCTGGTATAAATGCCGATGCCGCGGACCACGTGCGAGCAGCTGCTGAACTCACCGCAGATGGTTACGCCGCGGTCTCGAGCACGGTGCTAAAGGGCCGAACCGTCCTACGGCTTTGCACCATCAACCCGAGCACCACCACCGATGACATCGCCGGCACCGTTGCCCGCCTTGCCCAGTTTCTCAGCCGAGGCTAGCGCCCTCGTGTTCGAGTAATGCCCGCTTAATCGCCAAGCCGTAGCCATAGCCGCCGATCCCCTTCGCGGCAACAACTCGATGACATGGCACAAATGGTGCCACCAGATTCACCGAGCATGCGGTACCCACGGCCCGGTAGGCATTTGGCCTACCCGCTCGCGCTGCTAAACCACCGTAACTATCAATTGTGCCAGGCTCGATGGTGCGCATTGCACTCCACACGTCCAACTGAAAGGGGCCCCCGGGTTGGGAAACTTCAACTTCATCGAGGGCGGTCAGCTCCCCCCCGCAGTAGCGTTTTAAAACATCTTTAATCACCGGTAGGTCAGACTTTTTGTAGGTGAACTCCGGTAAGAGCCTCGAACGAATATCGTCAATACCTCGATATGACGACGCCACCACTACACCATTAGTCACCACCACCGCGATTGTTCCGCCAGGTATTTTTGCCGTTGTGTAGGTAAGTGTCGTCATTCAAATGGCTCCCTCAGCGCGTTATCGAGTGATCAACATGTCGGCAACTAGAAACGCCAACTCGAGGCTTTGCTCTCGATTTAATCTCGGATCGCAGGCGGTCTCGTAGCGGTCGCCAAGGTTGTCCTCCAGCACGCCGCCGGTGCCGCCGACACATTCGGTGACATCATCGCCGGTTAGTTCGATGTGGATCCCGCCGGGGAAGGTGCCCAGATCACGGTGGACTTCGAAGAAGCCCTTGACCTCGCCGATTACATCATCAAAAACCCTGGTCTTGTGCCCGGTCGTGGCTTCTCGGGTATTGCCGTGCATTGGATCGCAGACCCATACCACCGGCACGCCACTGGCATCGACTTTCTGGACGATACCGGGCAGCACCTCTCGCACCTGACCGGCACCCATTCGTGTGATTAAGGTCAGTCGGCCGGGGATGCGCTCAGGGTTTAGCCGTTCGGCAATTTCCACGATGTCGTCGGCAGCGGCCGTCGGGCCAACCTTGACACCGACCGGGTTATGGATTACCGAGGCAAACTGCACATGGGCGGCATCAAGTTGCCGGGTCCGCTCTCCGATCCACAAAAAATGACCGGAGACGTCGTAGGGCAACCCAGTGCGCGAATCAATGCGAGTCATCGCACGCTCATAGTCAATGGAAAGTGCTTCGTGCGCTGCGAAAAACTCAACCCGCTTGAACTCATCAGGATTTGCACCGCAAGCGTGCATGAAGGACAGTGCCCGATCAATTTCAGCCGCAAGTGAGTCGTAGCGCTGGCCGGCGGTTGAGTCGCGCACGAAATCCTGATTCCAGGCATGTACTTGACGCAGATCCGCGTAGCCACCTTGGGTGAAAGCACGCACGAGATTCAGCGCCGCACTCGATGCGTTGTAGGCACGAACTAGTCGCTGCGCATCTGGGCGACGGGCTTGCTCGGTGAACTCCATCGAGTTCACCGCATCACCAAAGTACGAGGTTAACTCAATACCATCGCGCACCTCGGTCAACTTGGTGCGCGGCTTGAAGTACTGCCCCGCCAACCGACCAACTTTGACAACGGGTAGCGAGGCCGCGTACGTCAGTACCACTGACATCTGGAGCACTGTTTGCAAGCGCGAACGGATTGAGTCCGCGGTATTGGCCTCGAAAGTCTCGGCGCAGTCACCACCCATCAGGACGAATGCTTCACCACGGGACGCGGCGGCTAGACGGTCCAGCAAAATATCGCATTCACCGGCAAAAACCAGTGGGGGAAGTGCGCGTAACTCAGCCACCGCCCGGGCTAGTTCCCCGGCATCTGGCCACGGCGGCTGCTGGTGGGCCGGTAACTCCGGCCAGTTAGCCAACGGGCCCGGGTGCACTTGACCAGGGGCAGGGGCTGCGGACATGGGCCAAGGGTAGAGCAGGTTCAGCCGAAGAAGGCGGCTGCCTCTTCATACCGGGCCACCGGCACAGTTTTCAATGCCCCGGTCGCCACCGCCAATGGCACCCGAACGATGTCGGTGCCTTGGAGGGCCACCATCTTGCCCCAGTCCTTGTCCTTGACCGCCGCGATCGCATTCAGTCCGAAACGGGTTGCTAACACCCGATCAAATGCGGTCGGGGTGCCGCCACGCTGCACATGGCCCAGCACCGTGGTTCGAGCCTCCTTGCCGGTGCGATTTTCGATCTGACCGGCCAGCCACTCGCCAATTCCCGACAATTTCACGTGGCCGAAGGCATCAAGGGTGGCGTCCTTGGTAATGAGGTCACCGTCTTTAGGCAGTGCACCTTCGGACACCACCAGAATTGGTGAATAGTGCGAACGGAACCTAGATTCCACCCAGCTCACCACCTCATTGAGGTCAAATGGCACCTCCGGGATCAAGATGGCGTTCGCCCCACCGGCCATCCCCGAGTGCAGGGCGATCCAGCCCGCGTGTCGGCCCATTACCTCGCAGATAAGTACCCGATGGTGTGACTCGGCGGTCGTGTGCAACCGGTCAATCGCTTCGGTCGCGATCATGACCGCGGTATCGAAGCCGAAGGTGTAATCCGTCCCACTTAAGTCATTGTCAATTGTCTTTGGTACGCCGATCACCGAAATACCATGCTCGTGCAGGACGGTTGCCACACCGAGAGTATCTTCACCGCCGATGGCGATCAACGCATCGATCCCTAGGTCACTTAGGTTTTTCTCAATCGACTCGATGCCGCCATCAACTTTTAGTGGGTTGGTGCGCGATGACCCAAGAATGGTGCCGCCGCGGGGCAAGATGCCCCGGACCGCAGCGATATCCAGCTCCATCGTGATGCCGTCGAGGGGGCCTTTCCAGCCATCGCGAAAACCGACAAAGGAAAAGCCGTAATCGGTGACCCCGCGCCGCACGATGCCACGAATGACCGCATTTAAGCCTGGGCAATCGCCCCCGCCGGTCAATACTCCAACACGCATGAGACCCGCCCCTCCCCTTGCCGGCTTACTTGGAATGTAAACGCTATCAAGGTCGGGCAGTCGTTACAGCAACCGGCGGCCTAAAGTTCAACCCATGGAGCCACCGGACGCACGCGCCACGTCGGCGATCTTGGCAATTGACGCCGGCACCACCGGTGTTACTGCCTTGGTAGTGACACCGACCGGCTTGGTTGTGGCCGATGGCTACGCGCAATTCCCGCAATATTTTCCAGCCGATGGTCAAGTTGAACATGAGTTGGGCGAGATTTGGGCAGCGACTTTGACCGCCACTCGAGAGGCACTGGCCAAAACCAATCTTTCGATCAGCGCGATCGGAATCGCCAATCAACGTGAGACCATCTGCTTTTGGGACCGCGAAACCCTAGGGTCGGCGCGCCGGGCCATCGTCTGGCAGGACCGTCGCACCGCTGAAATGTGCGAGCAGCTCCGCGCGGCCGGACACGAGCCCAAAGTCACCGCTTTGACCGGGCTGCGCCTTGACCCGTATTTCTCGGCAACCAAAATCGCCTGGGTGCGCGAAAATGACGAGCAGACTTGGAGCCAGGTCCTCAGCGGTCGGGTTGCGATCGGAACTATTGATTCCTATCTAATTGCCCGAATGACTCGCGGACTTCACCATGTGACCGATGCGACCAACGCTTCGCGCACCATGTTGTACAACCTTCGCACCGGGGTCTGGGATCCTTGGCTCTGCTCACTCTTTGGGGTGCCGATCGATGCCCTTGCGAGCATCGTCTCGTCATACGGTGTCGTGGGCAATAGTGACCCTGCGAGCTTCCTGGGCCTTGATGTGCCCATTGCCGGAATTGCCGGTGATCAGCAAGCGGCCCTCGTCGGCCAGGTGGGCTTTACCGCAGGAGCAGCCAAATGCACATATGGCACCGGTTCATTCTTGCTCGTACACACCGGAGCCCAGCCCGCGGCATCCACCACCGGACTACTGACAACCGTTGCGCTGCAGCATCTCGATGGTCACCGTGATTTTGCCCTCGAAGGCTCGGTGTTCGTTACCGGGGCGGCCGTCCAGTGGCTTCGCGACGGACTAGGAATCATCGCCAGCGCCGACGAAGTAGAAGCACTTGCGCGCAGCGTTCCCGATGCCGGCGGAGTGATTTTCGTCCCAGCGCTAACCGGCCTGGGCGCACCAGACTGGGATCCCTATGCGCGCGGGTTGATCATTGGCATCACCCGTGGCACCACCAAAGCACATCTAGCGCGGGCGACCCTTGATGCAATCGCCTACGAAGTGGTTGACGTGGTTCAGCTCATGCGTGCCGAGAGCGGTATCGACCTTTCGAATTTGGCTGTTGACGGTGGCGCCGCCGCGAACAACCTGCTGTGCCAATTGCAAGCTGATGCACTGGGCATCCCAGTGGACCGATCCGCCGAACTACAAACCACCGGCCTCGGTGCTGCTTTCCTGGCCGGCCTCGGCACCGGTGTGTGGACGTCTACCGAAGAATTAATAGCGACCCGACGAAGCTCTGGGATTTTTAGCCCGGGTGCAGCAGACCCAATAGGCCATGCGCGTTGGCGCGCTGCCGTTAGGCGCAGTACCGCCTGGGCCAGCGACTAGGTTCCCGAATCAACCAAGGACTGCGCATCTGCTCGATCACCCTTGGCAATTAGCTCCTTTGCCCGGGTGGCATACATATCGACATACTCCTGACCGGACAACGTCATCAATTCGTACATGACCTCATCGGTTACCGAGCGCAGGATGAAGCGGTCATCCTCAAGTCCCTCGTAACGGTCGAAGCTCAGCGGTTTGCCTACGCGAATACCTACCCGGCGCAGCCTCGGCTTGATGACTCCCGGCGGTTGGATCTCATAAGTGTTGATCATGGCCACCGGGATAATGGGGACCCTTGCCTCCATCGCCATTCGAGCCGCACCGGTTCGACCTCTGTACAAGGTGCCATTTGGTGACCGGGTGCCTTCTGGGTAGATACCGAGCAACACCTGCTCGCCAAGGAGCCTGGTCGCGGTGTGGATCACGGCCTCGGCACTGCGCCCCCCGGATCGGTCAACAGGTACTTGGCCTACCCCGTTGAAGAACAGCTTGGTGAAGAAGCCCTTGATACCCCGGCCGGTGAAGTAATCACTCTTCGCGAGGTAGGTCAACCGGCGATTGAGAACAACGGCCAAGAAAAACGAGTCGGAGAACGAAAGGTGGTTGCTGGCGAGCAGCGCCGCGCCCGAATCCGGCACATTCTCCCGGCCTTCCACCCAAGGCCGAAAAAGCACGCGCAGCCACGGGCCAATCACCCAGTACTTAAGTACCCAGTAGAGCACCCTGATCTCCTTGACCACGCGAATCCTTGAACGCCTTGGTGGCACACTAGTGGCTATGCCCCTAATGCCTGATGCACAGCCGTTCGCATTCGACGGACCGCCGTCCAACTCGGTAGCCATTTGTGTCCTCCATGGCTTTACCGGGTCCCCCAAATCGGTCACCCCGTGGGGGCGGGCCCTGGCCGCCGCCGGCTGGACGGTTCGGGTGCCGCGGCTCCCCGGGCATGGCACCCGTTGGCAGGATATGAACATCACAACTTGGGAGGACTGGTACGCCGAGGCCGATCGCACCATTCGCGAGCTCATGTCAGCACATGACAAAGTCTTCGTCATGGGCCTGTCGATGGGTGGGTCGCTCAGCCTGCGCATTGCCGAGCAGCATGGATCCGCCATCGCCGGCCTCGTGCTGGTAAACCCGGCCGTGCACTCAGAGCGCCCTGACCGCCACCTACTACCGCTTATGTCGCGTTTCATTCCGTCCTTCCCCGGAGTGTCGAATGACATCGCCAAGCCAGACACCGACGAAGGCGCATACGACCGCCTGCCGCTCAAGGCGGCATATTCACTCACTCGACTGTGGAAAGTAGTTAAAGCCGACATTGCCAACGTGACGCAGCCGTTGCTGATTTTCCATAGTGAGCACGACCACGTCGTCGAACCGTCCAACACGGCCTGGATTTTGTCGAACACCCGATCCGCCGACAAAACCGACGTGCTGCTAACACGGTCCTTCCACGTCGCAACCGTTGACTATGAAGCAGACGTCATCGAAACCGGCAGCATAGATTTCGTTCGACGAATCACCGCGAGCTAATGACGCCATCACGGCCTGAACCGGCAGACGACGAATCCGACTCGGGGCAAGATAGTGCCTGGGCGGCCATCGTCGCCGACCTGTCCGGTGACATGCGCATGGAAATCGGGGATCTGAACAAGCAATTAGGCACTGAGGATGAGCCGGACCCATTCATTGAGGAGCTACTTTCCGAGGGCCGCTTCGAGCCACCGGAACCGCCACCTATCCCGATGCCCGACACCATCGGCAGATTTGCTTGGGCTGGTGCGATTGGCGGACCGATACTGCTGGTGGTCTTTTATCTCCTCGGCCTCGGTGGCTTCTTGACCACGGTGGCACTCCTTGCCGCGATCGCCGGATTTATCACGTTAGTCGCCCGCAAGCGCGAACGAGTGCCGGGCGCCGATGAGCGCGACGATGGTGCAGTGGTCTAGTCGAGCCGCTATAGTTCCGCAATGCCTAATCAGTTGGCGCCCGTGCGCCGGACAATAACCCTGTTTACGGCTATTGCAACAATTTTCATGTTGTTTGCCCCGAGCGCCGCCGCCGCCAAAGCGGATCTGGTCTGGTACCTCAGCACACCGACTCGAACTGTTGTTGATCTATCGGCGCCGGGTTCAGATGTCGGCGATATCTCAATCTCATCAGGCACCTTGGCGCGGAAGCCCGCCGGCACCGCAATCGGGTTCTACACAACCAGCCAGGTAACAGTGCGAGCGGGCTTGCCCGGTGGCCAGGAAAATCGCGATGTCAGTTTGACCCTCAGCGCACCGGGTGGAGTCATCTACGCCAAGTCCTTGATCACGGCTACTCCCAATGTGCCACCAAGTGCCGCACAGGTGTTCGCCATCATCGGTGGCACCGGAAAGTACGCTGGCGCAGCCGGTGAGCTAATTCATGCCGGCTTCACCAGCTCCGGCTCAAGGGCAGCCATCTACTTCAGTGACCGCGGAACCACATTTAATTAGAGTGCTCTAGCTTGGCCGCGCCAAGTCGGCGGCACCGATCAGGCCGGCATTGTTGCCCAGCATTGCCAGGCGGACCTGCGGCGTCGGTCGTTGGCGTTTACCGCTTAGTTTTTCGGCAAGAGTTTTCCTCGTGCTGTCGAGGAGTAAGTCTCCGGCTTCACATACCCCACCGCCGATCACAAATGCTGTTGGATCCAAGATCGCCGCCAAATCCGCCAGTCCCCGACCCAGCCAGGTACCTACGCGGGTGAATGCCTCAATTGCTACCGGATCTCCCAATTGGGCGGCCTTGGTTAGGTGCACCCCTTGGACGCCTTCAGGCGTGCCATCACCAAGTGAGAGCAACAGACCGGCCTCTCCTCGACGACTTGCCGCTAGCGACCGCGCATCGCGAACCAGTGCGTTACCACTTGCGTATTGCTCCCAGCACCCATTGCGGCCACACGCACATGGCAAACCATCGGGGACCGAGTTCATGTGACCGATTTCGCCGGCGGCACCGTGGGCGCCACGAAGTAGTTTCCCGTCAATGATGATCCCGCCACCGATGCCGGTGCCTACGGTCACCACCGTTAAGTCATCGACATCAGCGCCGGCGCCAAACTTGAACTCCCCCCAGGCTGCGGCATTGCCGTCATTTTCAACAATTACCTGAACACCAACCACCTCTTCGAGCAGGGCTCGCGCCGGCACATTTGACCAACCTAGATTCGGGGCGAAGAAAACCGTCGACCTCGCCGAATCAACCGGGCCCGCAACCCCCAGACCCACACCGACCACGGCCCCCGGATACGGCGCACTTAATTCCGAAACTACTTCAGCAACCACGGCGAGGGCTCTATCGGCATCATTTCGAGGCGACTCCCGCCGCGCCGTGGTGACAATCGCACCAGACTCGTCGACTAGGCCGGCGAGAATCTTGGTGCCGCCGACATCAACGCCGATACTGAATGTCATGTGTTAAGCCTATGGGCGCTCGCGCCTGACGCGTACCCAAGTCACATCTTCGTCGTTACCAACAAAAGTTACATGCTCTGTTACATCGGCAGCAGTATCCAAATCCCATTCGGTGACGCTTCCGGTTGCCGCTTCGTTCATAACGGTGTCAAGGCCAAGGGCCCGCATAGCGCCCAAGCTGCGGCAGACAAGGCATTCTGGATGCTCACTTGGATCCACGTGCTCACCGTGCGGACCGACCACCGTCTGCGCAGCCCAAGTGAGTAGTTGCTGCAGTCCGCCCATTATCGCGGTGGGGTCAAATGACCGCTGTTCATCGCTCATGGTTGCGGCCAAATCGACTCATCGGGCTCGAATGCGATCACGAGCTGTTGTGCTCGAACTTCTGCCTCTTTCATAATGCACCGACATAGCACTGGTGGCAATGGCAGCACTCGCCTAGAAGTGCCCACGACGATAATCGCGTTGTCGCCGAATCGGCCCACCTTGATGACCTGGTCTGCCAGATCAGCCAGTGGAAGTCGCCACTCGTAACCCGAAACAGTCGGCAGCACCCCACTGGGGACTTTCTTAGTGAAAGCACGGTCTGCCTGCTGATGCCGAACCGATACCGGCAATTTACGCAGGCCGGACTTGCCGATTGGCTCAGCTGGTTTAAAGGGCACCGTGATTATCGGTGTTTCCACTAGCTCATCCCGCAAGGCGCGCACGCGCTTACGCTGCTTCTGCGCCCACTTGCGTGGCCAATTATCACTGCTCACCGGGTACCGATTTATAAAGACCGCATCGACGTGATGCCCGAGCAGAGTCAAAGTAGCAAGATGTCGACGGGTTTCAGCCAGCACGACTTTCTCCGGTGTCGCAACCAGCCGAACCACGCTGCCCGCACCCGAAAGCGCCTTCTTAACCCGGCCTAAGTCGGCTGCCAGCTCCTGAACCGCGGTCAGCACGGTTGCCTTTGCCGAAATCGGACCGCGCGCCGCGCGGGCCACCGCGAACCCGGGTGTCAAGATCACGGCAAGTAGTTGCTCCAAGGCCTCCGGTAGCGCCAAAAGCCGAGCGGTCTCGGCGGTCGGCCCGCCATCAACTACAACAACATCAATTTCTGGGTCCGCAAGCAAGTCGGCAACTGCAAGCAATGACAGCAACTCATCAACCCCTGGCAGTACCGTCAACTCAGCCGCGTGTATTGGGTCAACACCGGCTTCGGCGAGTAATTCAACCGCGACTGCACGAAGTACCTGCCACGACGCGGTGCGTTGGGTATGCGCGTCCAAGATGGTCACCGATAACCCTTTGCCAACAACATTCGGAGCCCCCGGGCTCATCGGTATTGCAAGCACATCACCGCATGAGTGCGCTGGATCGGTTGAGACTAAGCGCACCCGGCGACCGGCATCGGCTAACTGGACGGCGGTCGCAGCCGCGAGGGTTGATTTACCGACGCCGCCCTTGCCG
Source organism: uncultured Actinomycetes bacterium (assembly GCA_903960135.1). Lineage (GTDB taxonomy): Bacteria > Actinomycetota > Actinomycetes > S36-B12 > S36-B12. Next base: position 38,764 of record CAJBZP010000068.1, read on the forward strand.
CTAAACAGAATCAGGCGAACTTGACTCGACACGTTTCTTGAGTCCTTTAAGTGCGGTGTCGACGATGACGCGCTCGGCTTTCCGCTTAATCATGCCGATCATCGGGATCTTCACATCAACAGCAAGTTGGTAATGCACCGTCGTCGTTCCGTCACCATTGTCGGTTAACGTGTAACTGCCATCCATCGCGGTTAGCATCTCTGCCTTGGTCAAAGTCCACGAAACCGAATTGTTGTCATCCCAGTCGTATTCAAGTTCGTAGGTGTCTTTGATAGGACCTGAGGCCAAACTGAACCGGGCATCGGCAGGCCGGGAGTCTTCCTCGTAAACCGACAGCACCTCAACGGAGGAAATACCGTCGCTCCACTGCGGATAGGCGGCTAGGTCGGCGATGACTTTCATTATCGGTGCTGGTGCAGCCTCGATGACAATGCTGGACTCGGTCCTATCGCCCATGCTGACTCCCCTGCTGCAGTTATCAGCATTACTGCCTTTGACCGGCGCCATGCCCTTGCTGATGGGCCAAAGGCTACTACCCTGCCGGACCCGGCTAGAGGTCGATGACGAACGGGAGTTCGCGCCCGTGGAAATGCCCCACATTCATGCATTCGGTCTTGCCAATTCGGGCCCGTGCCCGCAAGGGCTGGTGCACGTGGCCAAATAGGTGCAAGGCCGGCTCGAACTCCTTTAGGTATTCCAAGATAGCCAAACTTCCGATTTCGAATCGGCGCGCGACAATGTCATATGTCAATTGCGGCACCGCCGGCGGAATGTGGGTAAACAGGACGTCTACCGGCCCTAAGGCTTGGATTTTCTCAGCGTATTGCTCCTCGGTTAGTTCATATGGCGTGCGCATCGGGCTCGCCAAGCCGCCGCCAACGAATCCCATGCGGATCCCATCGACCGTGAGCGTCGCACCGTCAACAACTTGGTGACCCGCCTTCAAGAACTCCGGCCAGAGGGCAGGTACGTCGACATTGCCATACGTCAGCAGAGCCGGAGTCGGCATCGCTTCGAACAGCTCTTGGTACTGCTGACGGATCATCACCTCCAGTGAGCTCCAACGATCAGCGTGATCGAATACCCCGCGCCCGCGCCACGCTGCGGCACTAAGTTCACGCGCTTCATCGAAACGATTAGCGGTTCGCGCCTCGATATAGGCCCGTGTGTGGTCAGGTCCAAAAAGATCCGTGTATATCCCCCTGGTGGGATCGTCATAATCCAGGAACAAAATCAGGTCGCCTAGGCAGACGAACAGGTCAGATCCCTGCCCCGCACGCGCCAATGCCTCGCTCGCGCCATGTACATCGGAAACCACGTGCACCCTCACCGCGGATCACCTGGTCGCCTGCCCCCCTCGAGTTCATCCTTCAGCGCCCAAACGGTGCGCTTCCAAGCCATCGCGTGCCGATTGCGAAGCGCGTCAATTTGGCGCCGGCCATGTGGGCTGGCGGGAATCGTCCGCGCCATCGCCGGTGACCCGGGCAGTGCTGGGTCCGCGCGCAGGTAATAGTGCAGGAGCACCCCATCGCCGACTTGCTCCAGCCAGATCTCACTTGATCCCACCATGGCACCCGATACCGACCACCTGATGCCATCTAGGCCCCGGTCCATGAACACCGTCAAGGTCAACTCGGGCCACCAAAGCTGCCAGCGGGTGCGATCGGCCACCACCAAGGCAAGTTGCGCCCGGTCAACCACCACATAGGTCTCGTCTACGAGATCCACGCTGGCCATGCCCCTGAGAATGCCATGACAAGGCCGCTTGCGCCGATCCTGGGGTAGCGCCCGGGGTGACCGGCATCACGATTCCCCTCGCCTGCCGGGCGAAGTTCGGTTAGCGTTGCGGTTATGTTTACGCACCCGCAAAGCCACGTGGCTTAAGTGAAGGAGTAGCCGTGCTAAAGGAGTTCTCCGTCCCGGTGATCGTCCCGGCCCCCACCTCGGGGAGCTTGGTCGACCACATCACCGAAAATGCCGAGCAGGTGCCAGACAAAGTTGTCTTCTCGGTGCCCCGCGGGGCCGCTTGGGTCGGCATCACAGCCAAGCAATTCAATGACGAGGTCAAGGCAATCGCCAAAGGCATCATCGCGAACGGGGTCGAGCCGGGCCAGCGCATTGGCATCATGTCGCGCACCCGATACGAATGGGCATTGGTCGACTACGCGATCTGGTACGCCGGAGCCGCAAGTGTGCCGATCTACGAGACGTCATCGGCGGAGCAGGTGCAGTGGATCCTTAGTGATTCCGGAGCTGTTGCCGTGTTCCTCGAGACCCATAAGCACAAGGCGGTATTCGACCAGGTTGCAGTTGAAATCCCCGACGTCACGCGCATGTGGGTGCTAGACGACGGAATTCTTGAAGATCTAAAGTCAGCGGGCAAAGGTGTCAGCGACGACGAACTTGAATCTCGGCGCGCGACTTTGAGCCCAGCCTCCGTCGCGACCATCATCTACACCTCCGGTACCACGGGGCGACCGAAGGGCTGCGTGCTCACGCACAGCAACTTGATGTTCGAGGTCGACAACGTGGTCCAGGGCCTCAAGGAGGTGTTCTTGGTCGAAGGGTCGTCAACTTTGCTGTTCTTGCCGGTTGCCCATGTATTCGGTCGCCTTATTCAGCTGGGCTGCGTTCGAGCCCGCGTGCGCCTGGGCCACACCGCCGATATCAAGGAGCTTCTCCCAAACCTGCAATCCTTCCAGCCGACCTTCTTGCTCGCGGTGCCCCGAGTTTTCGAGAAGATCTACAACTCCTCGCAGCAAAAGGCGAATGCCGCCGGCAAGGGGCATATCTTCGAAACCGCAAGCCAGGTGGCCATCGACTACAGCAAGGCCCTTGATGACGGTGGCCCCGGGATCGGCTTGAAGATCAAGCATGCTGTTTTCGACCGCTTGGTCTACAAGAAGTTGCGCGCCGCAATGGGTGGGAAGCTGAAATGGGCGGTTTCCGGCGGCGCACCACTTGGCTCCCGACTCGGGCACTTCTTCCGCGGTATCGACGTCACGATCTTGGAGGGCTACGGCCTGACCGAAACCAGTGCCGCCACCACAGTAAGCCGACCACATGCCCTGCGCATCGGCAGCGTCGGCCAGCCGCTGCCGGGGGCCAGCGTCAAGGTGGCCGATGACGGCGAACTTCTGCTCGCGGGTGCCCAGATCTTCGCCGGCTATTGGAATAATCCGGCCGCCACGGCCGAGGCCATCGAACCCGATGGCTGGTTTCACTCCGGCGATATCGGCGAAATCGATGATAAGGGCTTTGTCCGAATCACCGGCCGCAAGAAGGAGCTCATCGTCACCGCCGGCGGAAAGAATGTGGCTCCCGCTGTGCTCGAAGATCGAATTCGCGCCAACTGGTTGGTATCGCAGTGCATGGTCGTCGGCGATGCCCAACCATTCATCGCAGCACTTGTCACCATCGACCCCGAGGCATTTCCGGCTTGGGCTAAGCAAGCCGGTAAACCCGAATCTGCAACCATTGCCGACCTTGTTGCCGATGCGGATCTAACTGCTGCGGTGCAATCGGCAATCGATGAAGGGAACAAGGCGGTGTCACATGCCGAGGCCATCAAGAAGTTCGTGATCTTGCCTAATGATTGGACCGAAGAGGGTGGCCAGATGACCCCTTCAATGAAGTTAAAGCGCAATATCGTGATGAAGGAATGCGAAGGCGAGATCGCCGCCCTGTATTCATGAACTGCCGGTATTCATGAACTGCCGGTCTTCACGAACTGCCGGTCTTCATGAAACTGTGCACCCGATGAAAAGTTCGGGCTAGCCGACTACCCGGCCAATCCCGGTGAAGTGCTGCGCGTACCAAGGCGCGAGCACATTGGTGATTATGACGCCGTGAACTTGGAGCTTGGTTCGGTTGGATACGAGAAAAGTGAAATTCATCACGAGATAGCGAATATTAAGTGCGAGCAAGTGGCGCGAAGGTTTGGATATGCGTACGTGAATGATTACATGGGAAGGTCTTCCAACCCTGAAGTTACATACTCTCGTTGGCAACTTAAAATCTAGGCGAACTAGCTTCTAAAACTTCTACAATAAGTTGCAACGATTCCCTAGCCCATGCCACACCATCCGCGTCGAGACCTTCCTCAAATTCAATTCCTAGCCCGTTAGTAGGTGCTGGGTTGACATTTGCTGTCGATTGGGCAGATTCCGTTAGGGGCGATCCAGCCACACCGACCCGTGAGTTGACCGGCTGATGCGCTGAACCCATGCGTCGCCGCTGGTAGCGTCGCGGCGTATGGGACCACTTGGAACGTCCGTAAGGGCGACAGCCGCGCTCGGGCTGTGCCTGTCTGCCGTGACGGTTGGAGCGGTCGCACCAGCACCGAGCGCCTTTGCGGTGAGTGGCCAGACAGCAAGGATCGTCGATGACCCGAGGGCCCCAACGGTCTCGAAGGCGACCTGGCGCGAGTACCTGACCGCGATCACCGATGCGGCCGTTGCGCTTCCCTCCGAGGTCGCCCGCGATCTGCTGGTGCCCGCGCCGAGCGACGCACGCACCAGGTGGAAAACCATCGACGGGGTTGACTATCTGCTCGTGACCGCCCTGAGGTTCGCCCCGGTGAGCACCGTGGATCCCGGTGCGCAATTCACCCTCGATGCCAGCCGTTGGGTGTCGATTCCCGGGCAGCTCGCCTCGGAGTGCGTCCGGTACTCCTGTGCCAAACTCGGCACCCAGCAACTCGATCTCACACTCAAGCAGGTCCTTGGCCTGCCGCCGGATGCCGACTACCGCTACGTCTCAGAGTTCTGGGTGAAGCCGGCCGACATGTTCCGGCCGTGCACCGACCCGCGGATCACCAGCCCCAGTTGCCCAGAACTTGTCGTTGGTGCGTCCGCCGGAATCCCGACGACGGTGGGGGAGGTGACCCTCACGGAGTTCCTGTGGTCGCAGGCGAACTACGCATGGCGGGCGCCTGATCGATTCCGGCCGAAGGCGGCCGTCTCCTGCGCTCAGGATTATGCGAACGCATCCGTCGGTCAGTGCTACGGCTTCCCGTGGACCCGGCTTGGGTACACCTACGACTGGAGCCCGGGGGCGAAGGACGACATCGGCCTCACCGAGTTCGTCGTGGCGAAGGGCGCTGTCGCATATCTGGAGAGGGTCGGGACCCAGCGCGAGTTCTTCCCATTCTCGAAGCGGGGCAGCAAGCCATGACCGTGCCCGATTCGACCTGCCCAAAACCCACGCCCTGGATGCTCTCGCTGTTGGTCATCCCGACACGGTCGACGCCATCCATCCGACCGTCACGCGAACACTCACAATCACTAGCAACGGACGCGGGCAATACCAGCGCACGAAACCTGACAAGTACGGCTTCCCCCGCCTCAACCTGACCCGCGTGAAGTCCCATCACGGGTTCCAAACCGGCGACATTGTTAAAGCCACCGTCCCTGCAGGGAAACACGCAGGCACCCACACCGGCAGGGTCGCAGTTAGAAAATCAGGTTCCTTCAACATCACCTCAACCCTTGGAACCATCCAAGGCATCAGCCATAAGCGCTGCACCGTCCTCCAGCGTGGAGACGGTTACGGATACCTCTGGAAGGAGGAAGCGTTCTCCTCCCGGCCCTTGAAGGACCGGGTTTCCGAACGCTGAAACTAGATGAAACTGTGCACCCGATGAAAAGTTCGGGCTAGCCGACTACCCGGCCAATCCCGGTGAAGTGCTGCGCGTACCAAGGCGCGAGCACATTGGTGATGATGACGCCGTCACTAGGGTTCGCCGCGTGCACCATCTTGCCGCCGCCAATGTAGAGGCCGACGTGGTGCACACTGCCACCGAAGTAAAACACGAGATCCCCTGGCTGGGCTTGACTGAGCGGTATCTTGCGCGCTGTTTGGTATTGCGAATAGCTGTAGTGCGGCAAGGAGACGCCGCCTTGGCGCCAAGCGCTCATCGTGAGGCCGGAGCAATCAAATGTTGTAGGGCCAGACGCGGCGGCCACATAGCGATCGCCAACTTGTGAAAGGCCGTAACGAACCGCAGCCACCGCCCGGCTGCTAACGGAGTAACCACCACCGCTAAAGCTGCTGCTATTTAGTTCTTGTGCGGCTGCTGCCGCCGCTGCAAGTGACGCCTGTCTTTCACTAGCCGCCATTGCAGCCAGGCGTTGCCGCTCTGCTGCTTCCAAGGAATTTAGGATGGCCTGCGCATCGGCCAGCCGGTCATCGGCTTCCTTCTTCGCGTCGGCCATTTCGGCACGTACCTGGCGGGCGGCGTCCTCTTTTTGCTGCAGGGTTGCCTCACTTTGAGCCAACCGCAACCGAGCGGTCTGGGAGGCCCGCAGGGCATCGGCTTGCCCCTTGGCTACTTGGTCCAGGGCGGAGGCTTGGGCTAGAAACTGGGCTGGATCTTCTGCGAGCAGCACCTGCAAGGAAGCATCGACCCCACCACCGGTATAGGTGGCCCGGGCGAGATCATCAACCGCACCGGAAATCGCAGTTAGCTCCCGACGCTCGACCGCGATCTTGTCTTTCAGGGTCGCCAGCGCTTCGTCAATGTCATTTAAGCGGGCTCGGGCATCGTTGAAGCGCTCGTTGGCCGACTCGGCCTTGGCCTCTAGCTCAAAAACTTGCTGGCGCACCTCGCCCAGATCGCGGGCCGCTGCCGGTGCGGCCAAGGCGGTGGCGCCGATCAGGGCGGCGCTGACGGCAGCCAGTGCAACTGACCTAGTTCGACGCGACCGCAGCACCCGCATAAACCGCACTGATCAGGCTCCCTTCGCCTTGGTTGCTTAAGGCAATTAACGCCCCCGGCCGCCTTGCCGACTGCCAACACGGTAACAGACATTCACCGGACGCCCAACCGGACTCAGCCTTCTTTGTCCCCCAGGGCGTCCCCCATTTTTAACCCCAATTAGGTACCCCATTTCTGGTCAAAATCCGCATATCGGGCGCTAATTCCGGATATTTCGGTGACCAGCCGCAGCGGTGGGATCAGCCCCGAATCGGTCAAGACGCCAAGGGCCACCTGGTGGTCATCGGCGATTTGCACCGTAGCGGCCGGCGGGCCCAGCAATACGGTTACAACACAATCCCCGCAGGCCAAACCTGCGACTTTGCAGGTACCGCAATCAATGATCATGCCCCGAAACTAACTAGGGGGTCTGACACCCAGCACAGATCACGGGCCGCCATCTCCTGGTCCTTCGGTGCTGGGGCCACCAAACTCAGGACGCGGAACGATCTCGATCCGGTCGGTGGCGGCGCACCACCGACATTGAACCTGGTCGATTTCCTCGGTCAGCACGGTGGTTTCCTCCACCACCGGCGCACCAGAGATATCAACATGCCAAAACTCACTTACCTTGGCCTTGCGCACCACATCAAAGCGGGTCAAGTTACCGCAATGGGCACAGCGAAAGCGTGATTTTGAATCCGGGAGGGTGCGTAGGGTGTCGGCCACGGCAGCACCTTACCGGGATTTGTCGGAGGGTTGCCTTAGCGTGCATCACATGCCGGCCGTTGCCCCTGTCAACCAGCAGTTGAGTCTTGCCGACCTCGGTACCCGACTAAGTGCCGCGACTTTCGTCGTGGTTGACCTCGAGACCACCGGTGGGCCGCCGGCCGAGGCCGGTATCACCGAATTCGGAGCGGTGAAGGTAACCGGGGGGCAGGTTATCGGCGAGTTCGCGACTTTGGTCAATCCCGGTAGCCCAATACCACCATTTATCGCGGCCCTCACCGGCATCACGGACTCTCTTGTTGCCACGGCGCCACGACTTACTGCGGTACTTCCCAGCTTTTTGGAATTCGCCCGCGGCAGCGTGCTCGTCGCCCACAACGCCCCCTACGACATCGGATTCCTAAAGGGCGCCTGCCTGAAACTCGATCACGAATGGCCGGGCAACCACGTTATCGACACGGCCCGGCTTGCCCGGCTCACGCTACACCGCGATGAAGTCGCAAATTGCAAACTTGCGACCCTCGCCGCCTACTTTCGCACCGACGTCACACCCACGCACCGAGCTTTTGATGACGCCCGCGCCACCGCTGACGTCTTGCACCGGCTCCTCGAGCGCGTCGGCGACTTCGGCGTCGAAACCCTTGAGGATCTTGCCGCATTTACCTCCCGCGTGACCTCGGCCCAGCGCACGAACAGGCATCTCGCAACAGGTCTACCTGATGCACCTGGGGTCTATATCTTTCGAGATCCCCAAGGTGAGGCGCTTTATGTCGGCACCTCCAAGAACATCCGCAAACGAGTGCGCACCTACTTCACCGCCTCGGAGACTCGGCGCCGAATGGACCAGATGATCACCATCGCGACTTCAGTTGATCCGATCGTGTGCGCCACCACACTTGAAGCCCGGGTTCGTGAACTTCGACTAATCGCAACCAAGCAGCCCAGATATAACCAGCAATCAAAGCGACCCGAGCGTCAAACCTGGCTGAAATTAACCGCAGAAACTGCGCCACGCTTAGCCATTGTCCGCGAAGTTCGCGACGACACCGCCGGCGGCGCCTGCTACTTGGGGCCCTTTCGATCCAGCGCTGCTGCCCAAGAAGCCGCAGCAGCATTGCAATTCGCGTTACCACTTCGGGTTTGCTCGACCAAACTGGCGCGTAAACCTCGTAGCACCACGGCGGGCTGCGCCCTCGCTGAACTTGGTAAATGCCTGGCCCCGTGCACATCGGCGGTAGACCACCTCGAATATGACGCCCTAGTTGAACGCGTCCGCTCGGCAATGTCCGGCGCAGTCGAACCCGTCGCATCAGCGGTACATGAGCGTATGCGTGAACTCGCTGATCAAAGCCGTTTCGAAGATGCCGCACTCTGGCGCGACCGCCTCGCCCACTTCGTGCAGGCCAGCGTGCGCACACATCAGCTGATGATGCTGGCAGATATTGAACAAGTAGTCGCCGCCAAGCTGACTTCGGCGGGCGGCTGGGAGGTGCACTGTATTCGCTACGGCGCACTTGCCGGCGCGGCCACGATCATGGCTGGTGTTGACCCGCTCCCAGTGGTGGCGGCCATGATTGCTGCCGCGGACGTCATCCCCGCACCCAAAGCGGGGGCCCTTGCCGCACTGACCGAAGAAGCCGAGGCGATCTTGGCCTGGCTGGGCGGTGACTTCGTTCGATTGGTGCGCACCAGTGCACCACTTGCCCTGCCAATTGGCTGCGGGGGTGCACTCCTTGCCAAGCTCGGTCAGGTCCGCGAGGAGATCCGCGCCCAAGAGCCCGTTGACTACCAATGGCTATCGGCGGCTGCCCGGAGTAAACCCGTCACCCGCATCGCTTAGCCAAAACTTACGGTTTAAGGGACCGCGTCCGAGCGATCCACCGGTCCAACAGCACTAATCCCGCCCCCGAGTCGATCACCTCGCGGGCCCTTGGCAGCCCTTGCCGCAACCGCTCCATCAAAGCCACCTGCGCATCACCTGAATCCGTTGCCGCGTCATACGCAACAAGTGCTGCCGACCCATTCAGCGCAACGCCGGCACGAATAGCGGCTACCCGATCGGCATCTGCATCGGTTATCTGCACTCCGCTCAGAACCTTCCGCAGGAGTTCTGCATTGCGCACCCGATCACCACCGGTTATCAACTCCGCGGATACAAATTCAATCCCAAGTTCACGTGGATCAATGACCACCTCGCGGATCCCGGTTGCCGTGACATCCCAGGCATGGGTCACGGCACTCGTAGAGATCTCATCGAGGCCATCAGCACCGTGCACCACGATCGCCTTAACGCCTCGGCGCTCCAGCACATCAGCCATTATTGGGGCGCGGGACTTATCCGCACAGCCGATGAGTGCACTCTGAGCCAAGGCTGGGTTCGTCAACGGTCCCAATAGGTTAAAGACAGTGGGCACCCCAAGTTCACGACGCGCCGTCACGGCGTAGCGCATTGCTGGGTGGTGGATGGGCGCGAAGCAAAACGCAATGCCGATCTCCTCGGCACAGACCTCAACTAGTTCGGGCGGTAAGTCGATCACCACCCCGAGTTCTTCCAGCACATCAGCGGTACCGGTTGAAGATGACGCCGCACGGTTACCGTGTTTGACCACCGGAGCACCGGCCGCCGCGGCGACTATTGCGGCCATGGTCGAGATATTCACTGAATGTGAGTTATCGCCCCCCGTGCCCACCACGTCAAGTACCGAGGTCTTCACGTTTACCCGGTTCGCATGTGCCAACATCACTTCGACCAGCGCTCGAACTTCGACCGGTGTTTCACCCTTGGCTCGAAGCGCGGTCACAAAACCGGCCACCTGCACATCTGTGGCTTCACCGTCAAGGATTTGGGTCATCGCCCAAGTAGCGCTCTCGGCCGACAAATCACTACCCGCTAGCAAGGAGCGCAGGATCTGCGGCCAGGTCAGCGGTGCCATCTAGATCATCGTGATTTCAATTATTTGCGAGGACAGTAGGTCACGCGGTGACGACAGTGGACGACTTGGTGGTGGACGACTTGGTCAATCTGGACCGAAGTAGGCCGGCCACCGCGTCGGCGATCAACACGGCATTGATCGGATGTGAGGACACCGCATCGGCCCGCGACCAGGTAGCCAGCCAGGCGTCATGCGGCCGGGCTATCAGCACCAAAATCGGTGGGCAGTTGAATATTTCATCCTTTAGCTGCCGGGTCAGGCCCATACCGCCCGCCGGGGTGGCTTCGCCGTCCAAAATCAGCAGGTCAAAGCCCCCTTTGTCAACCAACCCAATCAACGCCGGCGCCGTCGCACATTCGACATACGTAAGTTCGGGTAAGTCCGCGGCTGGCCGCCGGCCCAAGGCTAAAAGCACATCCTGGCGAACCTTGCGGTCATTGCTGTAGACCAAAACCTTCATCGGGCCGGGCACCTCTTGGCTCACCTGTGCACTCACGGGGCCGATCCTAGACGGCGCCTTGGGCCAACCAATCAGCCGACCCGCGGCCCGTTCCGGTTACCTATCCCCGGACTCCGTACTGCCAAGGGGCGACAGTGAGCAGATTCACTGGGGGTGGACGGGAAACAAGGCCGTTCATCTGCCAGACTGCCCCCGTGGCTTCGACAACCCAAGTTCCAGCGGCTTATGAGCATGCCCCCGCCAATCGCCCGAACATGGTGGCCATCGGCACCATCGTGTGGCTGGCCAGCGAACTCATGTTCTTTGCGGCCCTTTTTGCAATGTACTTCACCCTGCGGGCGGTCAATCCAGAGCTCTGGGCCGAGGAAACCAAGCTGCTCAATATTCCGTTCGCGAGCCTAAACACCACGGTCTTGGTGCTGTCCAGCGTCACCTGCCAGTTGGGTGTGTTCGCCGCAGAACGCGGTGAGGTCAAAGTCCTGCGTCGCTGGTTCATCATCACCTTTTTGATGGGGTCCTTCTTCATCGCCGGCCAGGTCACCGAGTACGTCGCACTAGTGCATGAGGGCCTGACCTTGTCCGCCAATGCCTACGGTTCTGCTTTCTATCTGACCACCGGGTTCCACGGTCTGCACGTGACCGGCGGGCTCATTGCCTTCCTGTTCGTGCTGGCCACCACCTACGCCACCAAGCGTTTTACTCATGATCAGGCCACTCGATCGATCGTGGTGTCGTACTACTGGCACTTTGTCGACGTGGTCTGGATCGCCCTGTTCTTCATGATTTATATCCTTAAATAACGACGAAAGGCTTGCCCGCGTGAAGTTCCTCGCCGCCCGACGACGCCAGCCCGTCGTTGCCTTGGCCATGCTGCTTTTCGCACTGGTAACGGTCGGTGGCCTTTATGCCGCAGCAGCGACCGTGCGACCGGCCGAAGCCGCCGGCGCCGCCAGCAGCGAAACCCAGGTTGAGATGGGCAAGCAGTTATATCTAGAGGGCTGCTCCTCCTGCCACAGCCTGCAGGCCCAGGGCTCTGCAAACGGTCCGACCCTGATCGGGGTGGGCGCAGCCGCCGTTGATTTCCAGGTTTCCACCGGCCGCATGCCGCTGGCCGCCCCCGGTGTGCAATCAGTTGCTGGGCCCCCGCAATTCAACGAAGAACAAACAGCCGCACTGGCCGCCTATGTGGCATCACTGGCCCCGGGCCCGGCCATCCCCAGTGCCGAGCAGGTTGACTTCGCCAGTGCCGATGTGGCCGAGGGCGGGGTGCTCTTTCGGGTCAATTGCCAGCAATGCCATCAGGCCGCGGGCCAAGGCGGCGCACTGACCCAGGGCAAGTACGCACCCAGCCTGATGGGTGCAACTCCAACGCAGATGTACGAAGCCATGATCACCGGGCCCGAAAGTATGCCGGTCTTCAGCGATGCCACCTTGCCGGAAGAAGACAAGAAAGCGATCATGGCATATGTCGACTATTTGCAAAATGCGTCGGACCCGGGCGGGCTCTCCCTCGGCCGACTCGGCCCGGTGACCGAAGGCCTCTTCCTATGGACTGCAGTATTTGGTGCCCTGATCGCAGTGGCCGTCTGGATTGGAATTAAGGCGCGATGACCGATATCAGTACCGGATCAGGGCACGGCCCCAGCGAAAACACACCGGCCAAGCTTGGTTACTCCCCCGTTGCCGACATCCCGCATCGCCCACGGGTGGCCGACACCGATCCGAAGGCGGCACGTCGGGCAGAGCGCCAAGTTGCGTCGATGTTCATGCTGTCCATGCTTTTCGTCGTACTTTTCATCGTTGCCTACATCGCCATCGATAAGTCCGCGACCGTCTACGTCCCCGTATTCGGTGCGGTTGGGGCAATGAATATCGCCCTCGGGTTCACTATGGGCGTAGCGATCTTCCTGATCGGTGCCGGAGCCATTCAGTGGGCAAAGAAACTGATGCCCGATGTCGAAGTCGTGCAACAGCGCCACGATTTGGTTTCACCCACCGAGGCCACCAAGGAAGCAGCGGCGAATTACGAGCGTGGCAAGGAAGAATCCGGTTTTGCGCGCTTCAAGATCATCCGCCGCACGTTGATCGGCGCCATGGTTTTGTTTCCCATCCCGCTGGTCGTGATGTTGCGCGATCTGTGGATTTCCCCCCCTGGCAACCCCAGCCCCTCAGAACTCTTGACCACCACGCTCTGGGAGGACGGCACCCGGGTGGTGACCGACGCCACCTATTTGCCCATCCGCCCTGAAGACATCCCGGTCGGCGGCTTGGTGTCAGCGGCACCGGCCGATCTACCCGAAGTCCAAGAAGCCGAGCACGACCTAAATGCCCGCGGCAAGGCCGCCATCATCTTGGTGCGTATGGACCCGGCCGAAATCGTCTCACAGCAAGGTGACGGCTGGGATTACCAAGGAATCCTCGCTTACTCCAAGATCTGCACCCACGTCGGTTGCCCAATTGCCCTGTATGAACAGCGCACCCACCACCTGCTCTGCCCCTGCCACCAGTCCACCTTCGACCTTTCAGACTCAGGCAACGTGATCTTTGGCCCAGCGGCTCGCCGCATGCCCCAGTTGCCGATTGGCGTAGATGCGGAAGGATTCATAGTGGCGAAGGCACCATTCGCTGAACCGGTCGGACCAAGTTTCTGGGAGCGTGGATGAGCACGACGAATCCGGCAGCGGCTAGTCCGGCCGCAGCTAGTCCAATCGAAGCCGCCGGCGGTGGCGTTGCCACTTATGTTGATCAACGGGTGGGCAGCAACAAGTTCTTGGGGCGCAACCTCGGCAAGGTCTTTCCGGACCATTGGTCCTTCATGCTGGGTGAAATTGCCCTTTACAGCTTCCTGGTAGTACTTCTCTCCGGGGTCTACTTGACTTTATTCTTCAAGCCCTCCATGGTCGAGGTCATCTACAACGGCTCGTATGTACCCCTCAAAGGCATCGAGATGTCTGAGGCTTACGCATCGACCCTCGACATCTCATTCGATGTGCGCGGCGGGCTCTTGATCCGCCAGATGCATCACTGGGCGGCCCTGATCTTCGTAGCGGCAATTGCAGTGCATATGTTCCGGGTTTTCTTCACCGGCGCATTCCGCAAGCCACGCGAATTCAACTGGATACTCGGCGTCGGTTTGGCCACCTTGGCCCTGGCCGCCGGGTTCTCCGGTTACTCACTGCCCGATGACCTACTCTCCGGCACCGGACTACAGATCGCCCGCGGCATCGTGCAGTCCATCCCAATTGTCGGCACCTGGGGAGCGTTCTTGCTATTTGGTGGCGAATTCCCCGGCACCGACTTCATCTCCAGGCTCTACGGCATCCATATCCTGCTAGTCCCCGGGCTAATTCTCGCCCTTGTCACCGTGCACCTGATGCTGGTCTGGACCCAAAAGCACACCCAGTTCCCCGGCCCGGGCCGCACCAATAACAACGTGGTCGGCTACCCCCTTATGCCGGTGTACATGGCAAAAGCGGGCGGCTTCTTCTTCATTGTGTTCGGCATCTGCACCCTGATCGCCGGGCTCGTGACAATTAACCCAATTTGGCTTTTCGGGCCCTACACCCCAGACCAAGTTAGCGCCGGTTCACAGCCAGACTGGTACATCGGTTGGCTCGATGGGGCGCTGCGGATCATGCCGAATCTTGAGTCGTACTTGTTCGGCTACACCATCTCCTGGAACATCTTGATCCCCGCGGTAATCATGCCCGGGATCGTCTTCACCGCCCTTGCCCTATATCCATTCCTCGAGGCATGGGTCACCGGCGACAAGCGCGAGCATCACCTCTTGGACCGCCCGCGCAACACCCCAACGCGCACCGGAATTGGGGTCATGGCCATTACCTTCTATGGCTTGCTCTGGATCGGTGGCGGTAACGACATCATCGCAACTAGTTTCAACCTAACCATCAACTCAATTACCTGGTTCCTTCGCATCACCATCTTCGTGCTGCCACCGATCGCCTTCGTGGTAACCAAGCGCATCTGCTTGGCCCTGCAGCGCCGCGACCGCGATAAATTACTCCACGGTTACGAAACCGGACGAGTGCTACGCCTGCCCCATGGCGAGTTCATCGAGGTGCACGAAACCATCAATTACAAGGAGATGGCGGTCATCACCTCTAAGAGCGACATCGCGCCGTTGCCGGCTCCGGTCAAGGTCGACGCCGACGGTGTTGCCAACCGTAAGTACCGGATCCAGTCGCTGCGTGCCAAGCTCAGCAACTTCTTCTACGCTGACAACATCACCAAGCCAACCACCGCGGAGATCGAAGCCGCCCAGCACCATATCGATCATGATGCCGCCCTTGAGGCTCCGCTGCATGCCTATGAGGACGCCGATGAAATCCGCAACGCTCACGGCGGCGTGCTGCACCACCCCGGGATGGCGAACACCAACGCCGAGCAGTTGGCCGGGCGTACCGACCACTGAGAACTCGTTCAACGTAACTAAAGAACGCCTTAAGTCCTCTGGGTGAAGAGTTAGCACATAGACCTAGGTATATACGTTCACTTTTAAGATTTTTTGCACGTTCTGGGCCATCACGGGCAAAATTAGGTGATGGCCATCCCAGAGACTGACAGCCTTCCAATTGGCATCTGCTCTCGTGCGCGGGTGCCGCAGGCGTTGTGGAACGAACTGCGTGTCGAGTGCGAGATCGCGGATCGCCACGTGACGATCGTTGAGACTCGCCAGCCATGGGACGGGGAGGACCGGCCGTGGACCCGGTTCCCGATTACCCGATTGCGGTACTCGTGCAACCATTACTTGATCACATTGCCGATAGCGGAGATCCGATCTTCTGGGGTTGAGCATCAGCATCCCGCATGTGCCAAGACGCTACTTCGCCAACTGGGCAATCGGGGGGTTATTCCCCCGGGCGATCGCGGTCGACGTCGCGATGGAACTCTTCAGGACAAGAAGCGGGGTTTAGTGGGCGAATTCGCCCCGGTAGTACTCAAAGAGCCAACCAACCAATGCGATGAGAAGTGAGACAACCCCAAGCACCAGCAGCCAGACCGCGAAAATTAACCCAAAAACCACCAACACGGTCGCAAAGCCAACGACTAACGGCCACCACGAATGCGGGCTGAAGAACCCGTATTCGGGATCGGCCTCGTCAATATTTGCATCAAGGCGATCCTCCGGCCGGGGGTATACCCGCTTGGATGTGTAGAGCACATAGAAGGCCACCAAGAAGGCCAGCGCCCCGGAAAGGGCTAGCGCGGTGGTACCGATCGGATCACGGGACAGGTACCAGTAGGCGGCCGCGGTGAGCGGGAAGAAGATCGCACCTAGGGCGAAGATGGCGCCTTCAATCCTCACGGCTTTGACCCTTCGACAGCTGGTGCGTGGGTACTTATCGCTAGCTCGGGATGGTGCAGGTCAAAGGCTGGCCGCTCCGACCGGATCTTGGGTATCGACACGAAGTTGTGGCGTGGCGGCGGGCACGAGGTCGCCCACTCCAGTGAGCCACCCCAGCCCCACGGGTCATCAACGCCGACTAATGGCGCAGTGCGGGTGGTCTTGATTACGTTCCAGAAGAAGAACAGCGAAGAGATGCCCAGAATCGCCGCGCCCACGGTCGAGACCGCATTGAGCGTGGAAAAGCCATCCGAGGGCAGGTAATCTCCGTAACGACGCGGCATGCCCTGCACGCCCAGCCAGTGCTGCACCAGGAACGTCGTCTGGAAACCTACGAACAGCAGCCAGAAGTGGATCTTGCCGAGGCGCTCATCGAGCATTTTTCCGGTCATCTTGGGCCACCAGAAGTAGAGGCCGGCGAAGAACATGAAGACTACGGTGCCAAAGACCGTGTAGTGGAAATGTGCAACCACGAAGTAGCTATCGGACAGGTGGAAGTCAAGCGGCGGCGACGACAAGATAATGCCCGTGAGCCCGCCGAACAAGAACGTGAACATAAAGCCCATGGTCCACAGCATCGGGGTGTCAAAAGCGACAGAGCCCTTCCACATGGTGCCGATCCAATTGAAGAATTTCACTCCCGTCGGCACCGCGATCAGCATCGTCATGAAGGCAAAGAAAGGCAGATAAACCGAGCCAGTCACGTAGAGGTGGTGCGCCCAAACGGCCATGGAAAGGGCACCGATCGCCAAGGTCGCGAAGACTAAGCCCTTGTACCCAAAAATTGGCTTACGGGAGAATACCGGGATGATTTCACTGGCAATGCCGAAGAAGGGTAACGCCAAAATGTAGACCTCTGGGTGACCGAAGAACCAGAAGAGGTGCTGCCACAGCATCGCGCCACCGTTTTCCGATGCGAAGACGACCGCACCATAGTTGCGGTCGATGAATGCGAGTGCTAGCGCAGCGGCCAGCACCGGGAAGGCGAGCAGCACCAGCACACTGGTCACGAAGATCGTCCAAGTAAATATCGGCATCCGGAACATCGTCATACCAGGGGCGCGCATGCAGAAAATCGTTGTCACGAAGTTTACCGAGCCAAGAATTGTGCCCAGGCCGCCCATGGCCAGGCCCAATAGCCACAGGTCACCGCCCACCTCGGGCGAGTAGACCGCATTGCTCAACGGTGCATAGGCAAACCAGCCGAAAGCCGCCGCGCCGCCGGGGGTCAGGAATCCCGCTGCCGCCGTCAGACCACCAAAGACGAAGAGCCAAAGACCGAGCATGTTAAGCCGCGGGAATGCCACATCCGGCGAGCCGATCTGCAACGGCATGATGACATTTGCGTAGCCAACAAACAGTGGCGTGGCGAACAGGAACAACATGATCGTTCCATGCATGGTGAATAACTGGTTGTATTGCTCAAGGGAGATGAATTGCAGACCGGGGATGGCCAGTTCGGCTCTAATGGCTAAGGCCATTGCGCCGGCAGCAAAGAACCAAAATGTGGAAAGCATCAGATACATGTAACCGATGACTTTATGGTCGGTAGAAGTCAGCCACGACACCACGATCGAGCCGCGGCTTTTCTTCTTGCGCTGCGGCGCCTCGGGCAGTTGGTCTGAAATGTCGACGCGGTCGCTGAGAATCGTCATATGGTTGTCTCCTCGGGCATCTGACCCTCGTCGGTGCTTCTACCGGTATCCAACAAACCTGACTGCCCCTGCGCTCTCAATTGCTCCACATAAGCGTCAAATTCGGCGCGCTCGACCACTTTGACGGTAAACAACATACTTGAGTGCTCCACCCCGCATAGCTCTGCGCACCGGCCCGGGTAGGTGCCGATTTTGTCGGGTGTTAACTCAAAGGCATTCGTCTTGCCGGGGATTACGTCCATCTTGAATAAGAAATCTGGCACCCAAAATGAGTGGATCACATCCGGCGAGGTGAGTTCGAAGCGAACTTTTTCATTAACGGGCAGCACCAGCACCGCAATTTGCGCCGGGCTGCCCACCGCGTAGACATCCTCATCCAGGTAGTTAAAGCCCCAGTTCCAGCGATACGCGACCACATTGACCGTTTGGGCCTGGTCATTCTCCATCGTCAGAAGTTCACTTTGATCTCGCGCGGTGAACCAGAACAAGCCGAGAATCATGATGAGAGGAACAATCGTATAAAGCAATTCAAGGGGCAGGTTGTAGGTGGTCTGCTCGGGAACTTCGTTCTTGTGCCGGCGGCGATAGGCCACCGCAGCCCACAGCATCAGCCCCCAAGTCACGATCCCGACGCCCCAGGCGGCCAACCAAGAACCGTTCCAGAGATTTAAGATTAGGTGGGCTTCCTTCGAAGCCGGTTCTGGCATATCAAAGAAAAAAGCCTCATTGGCGGTGCAGCCACTCAATAGCCCCGCCGCGGCCACGGTGCCAAGGACGATAACCAGCGCGCGCGGACGGCGCAGGCGCGCCGCCACCATAGACAAACCCACGAAACGCCCTCCGCTGGAAGCTTGAACTCGCCCTTACATTAGCGCCTAAGAGTCAAGGTTGCCTTCTCACCCCGGGCAAATTGACGTGAGGTCTTCACCACATAATTCGGGCCCGACTAACGTGCTGCCTATGGGTAGTAATTGGCAGCCACCCCCCGGGCTACTTGACGGTGTCGGCGGCCAGCCGGCGTCAGCCACCGCGGCCGCGGCCCAGGTTGCTGCTGCTGCGCTGGCCTGGGCAGATCCGCGATCCCTTCACCATGCTGGCCGCCGCAGTGACGGGCTCCTTGCTGCGGCCCGCCGCAGTATCGCCGACAGTGTGTCCGCCGCCGCGGGCACGACCATCCACGCCGACGAGGTCTATTTCACCCCGTCGGCCCTGGCGGCACAGACCATCGCCCTCGCCGGCTGCCCGGGCCCGGTTGTCATGAGCGCCGTTGAAACCGCAGCACTACTAGATCTCGGCGACTTACGAGAACACTCGCAAGTCATCGGAGTTGACGCCCTCGGCCGCGTTGATGTCGCCGCATTCGGCCAGGCCGCGGCCGGCAAGGCCATAGCCGCCCTGCAGCTGGCCAATAGCGAGGTAGGCACCTGCCAGCCGATTGAGCAGGTGGCAGCGGCTAACCCGGCGCTGCCGATCTTGATGGACGCCACCGGAGGGCTGGGGCGGATCCAATTGCCCACGGGGTGGGCCATGCTCACCGCTGGAGCCGGCGGGTGGGCTGGCCCGGCCGGGGTCGCCATCTTGGTAGTGCGCCGCGGCGGGCGGTGGGTTTCACCACCGGCAAGTGAGCGCGGCCTCCTCGGCGGCTTCGCCGATATCCCCGGGGCCGTTGGTGCTGCCACCGCCCTTGCCGAACTCAGTGCCGAACAAGATGCCCAACATGATCAAGCATTCGCAAATATCGAATTACTTAGAGCCGGTATCGCCACCAAGATCGCTGATGTCGAAGTCTTAGGTGATGGGGTCTGGCGCCTACCGCATATCCTCGCGTTTTCCGTGCTTTATGTCTCCGGTGAGGCCCTGGTACTCGAACTAGATAAGCGCGGGTTCGCCGTCGCAAGCGGCTCAGCCTGCGTTGCCGAGGAGGCCCGGCCCAGCCACGTGCTAGCGGCAATGGGTGCCTATACGGGTGGCAATATCCGAATTTCCCTGCCCCTTGGCTGCACCACCGAAACGGTTGTGGGCTTCCTCGATGCGCTACCTGATGCGGTTGCCGCGGTTCGAGCCGATAACTAGTGGACACGCAGATTTGGCTTGATGAACGCGGCCGGCGCTGCCCGCTGCCGATCATCGCACTTAATCGCGCTGCCACGGAGCATCCCGCCGGCACCGTCATTGCCTTGCTAAGTGACGATCCGGCAGCAACATTCGATGTGCCCGCATGGTGCCGGCTGAAGAACGCGACGCTACTTAGTGAAAGTACGCCACCAGATGGCGGGGCTGGTTCGGTTTTTCGCGTGCAGGTTAACGCAGCAACCTAGTTGGCAAAACAGGGTTCAAGTAGCAGCGCGCTTTTCAGGTCAGACAAATACTCTGCCCGCGAAATGGCGATCGCCCCAAGGCTTGCAAGGTGGTTGGTGCGCCACTGCACATCGATGAACCTGCCCTCGCCACACGTGCGCAATTTATTCACAAGAGCTACGAGGGCGACCTTGGATGCATCACGTTCGCGGTGGAACATCGACTCCCCCGCAAAAAGCCCCCCAATCTCAATACCGTACAAACCACCGACCAGCTCCCCGGTGCGCCAAACCTCGATCGAGTGCGCCCACCCCATGTCGTGCAGTGTCGAGTAAGTGGCGATGAAATCCTCGGTAATCCAAAGACCATCTCGGCGGGAGTCACCGCACTCTCGCATCACCCGAGCGAACGCCTGATCAATGGTGATTTCGAATCGACCGCTTGATTTGCGGAGGGATCTACTTACCCGAAAGTCCACTAGGCGCAATATCCCCCTGGGATCAGGTGACCACCAACCGAGCTCACCGGTATCCACGTGCATCGGAAATAAGCCCATTCGGTAAGCCTGCAAAACGGTCCCCGGCGCCAGATCGGCCCCGAGGCCAACTAGGTCTTGGTCAGGTGCCGCTAGCGCTGGGTCCGGCAGCAGCCATTCACCGGGGGCTGGCTCTACGCGCATGGCGTTACTTGGAACTACTTACGGCCGTGGGCAGGAAATATGCGGCTCAATATCTGCTGCGGCATCATCACCATAGGTCTTGGCGATCCGCTCCAAGAAGTGCCGCTGGGCAATCGAGTACTCCTGCGTGCCGATGGTTTCAATGACATAAGTCGCCAAGAGTGAACCGATTTGCGCACTGCGCTCATCACTAAGGCTCCATGCCTGCCCAGCAAGGAAACCGGCACGGAATGCATCGCCAACCCCGGTCGGATCGGCCTTACGATCCTCAGCGGGGCAGGTTACGGTCACCGCCGGCTCACCACGTCGCTCAATGCGCGCACCATCTGGGCCTAATGTCGTGACACGGACTTCAACCCGAGATGCGATGTCTTGGGCGGTCCAACCGGTCTTTTGATGAATCAGCGCGGATTCATACTCGTTGGTGAAAAGCAGTGCCGCGCCCTCAACAAGTGGGCGGATTTCGTCGCCATCCATCCGCGCAAGTTGCTGGCTTGGGTCGGCAGCAAAAGGCATACCGCGAAAGCGGCACTCATCGGTGTGCCGAAGCATCGCTTCGGGATCATTGGGGCCAATTAGCACCATGTCAGCGCTGCCTACGCGGTCGATGACCGGCTGCAGTTCAATGCCACGAGCTTCCGACATCGCGCCTGGATAAAACGAGGCAATTTGATTCTGCTCTAAATCGGTCGTGCAGACAAAGCGTGCCGTGTGATGGACATCGGAGATGAGAACCGAGGAGGTATCAACACCGTGCCGTTGCAACCACGAACCGTAATCGCTGAAGTCGGCACCAACCGCGCCGACGAGCACCGGGTTAAGCCCAAGGCAGCCCATGCCAAAAGCGATATTGGCAGCTACGCCGCCGCGCCGGATCTCTAGGGCCTCAACCAAGAAGGACAAGGAGATCTTGTCCAACTTGTCGGCCACGAGCGAATCGGCGAACCGACCCGGAAACGTCATCAGATGATCGGTCGCGATGGACCCGGTGATTAGGACAGCCACGCCTGCAGACCCTACCTGTCAGAGCCGTGAAGTTGCGCAGGCTGGCGTCGAGCCGGGTAGTCGGTGTCGATTGGCCGCGACTACTCGGTAACCGCGATCTACCAGGTGGCTGAGCCCCGGGGTGCTAAGTGCCGCGCCCAAGGCACGCCATGGCTGCGCCGAAGCACGCAGTATCGCCACCACTGCTGGTCCACCGGAAACGGGTGGACCTGCCATCGGCACCCACTGCAGGGCACTTTCGCAGGCCACCTGTGAGACCCCAAGTGCGTTGAGATCGGCTCGCTGCCACGCGATGATGGTGGCCGGCGGCTGGACCCACCGCTGGAGTTTTCTCGCACTCCACGTGCAAAAGCCACAGTCTCCGTCAAAGAGGACTGTGGCTTTAGCTCGCATAATTAACTCGTTAGCTGAATGAATCCCCGCAGGCGCAAGAGCTACCCGCATTCGGGTTATCAATTGTGAAGCCCTGCTTTTCGATGGTGTCGACGAAGTCAATAGTGGCACCGCCTAGGTACGGGGCGCTCATCCGATCGGTCACCACGCCGACCCCGTTGTAATCCTTGATGACATCGCCATCGAGGCTGCGGTCGTCGAAGAAGAGTTGATAGCGAAGGCCTGAGCAACCACCAGGCTGCACGGCCACCCGAAGGGTTAGATCATCTCGGCCCTCCGCGTCAAGAAGTGTCTTGACCTTGAGCGCAGCAGCATCAGTCAGGACGATCCCGGTGCTGATCGGTTCGCTCGTGACCTGCTCGGTCGTGGTGTCGGCAGACATGTTTACCCCTTCATTTGTGCTGGCGCCGGTGCTGGCGCTGGTGCTATAAGTATTGAAACAGGAGTCTACGACAGTTTTAACCATTCGCCCAGCGACACTATTCCCGAAGGCCCGGGTCTTCGGCCGGTGACCCTTGGGATGCCTGATTCTGCCGGGTGCGGAACAATAACCCTCGTGACCGGGTTACTGCACGAACCTCAGCCAACCCCACTGGCATTGCTGTTGCTCGGCCAAGATGCCGACCCCGGGAGTGAACGGGGGGTTGAGTGCCCCGGCGCCTTGCCCGCCGCAAGTGACCCAGACCTCGTAGATCGGGCCGCCGCAGCCAAGGCCGAGCTGGGTGATCGGCTTTTTATCCTCGGCCACCACTACCAGCGTGGTGAGGTTATTGACTTCGCCGACGTCACCGGTGACTCATTCAAGCTTGCCCAGCAAGCCGCGGCACACCCAGCAGCCGAGTTCATCGTTTTTTGTGGTGTGCACTTCATGGCCGAAAGTGCCGATATTCTCACCGCTGACAACCAGCAGGTGATACTGCCTGATCTTGCCGCTGGCTGCTCAATGGCCGACATGGCAAATATCGCGCAAGTTGAGCACTGCTGGGAAGAGTTAGAGCAGGCCGGTATCGCTGAAGTCACGATCCCAATAACTTACATGAATTCCACCGCAGCCATCAAGGCATTTACCGGCCGGCACGGGGGCGCCGTCTGCACTTCGAGTAATGCCGAGCGCAGTATGCGTTGGGCCTTCGAACAGGGCGAAAAAGTGCTTTTTCTGCCCGACCAGCACCTTGGGCGAAATACCGCGGTGCGCGAACTCGGGCTCGAGCTAACCGACTGCGTGGTTTTTGATCCACGCAAGCCACTCGGCGGCCGCACCGCCGATCAGTTGCGCGATGCGAAAGTCATCCTCTGGAAAGGCCATTGTTCAGTGCACGGACGCTTCACCGCCGATTGCGTAGACGATGTCCGTGAACGTATCCCAGGTGTCACGGTTATCGTCCATCCAGAGTGCACCTACGAGGTCGTCACCAAGGCCGATGTTGTCGGCTCAACAGAAAAGATCATCGCCACCATCGCCGCGGCTCCTCCTGGGAGCGCATGGGCCATTGGTACCGAATTGAATCTAGTAAAACGCCTTGCCCAAAACCACCCCGACAAGACAATTGCCTACCTGGATAAGTCGGTGTGCTTCTGCTCGACGATGAACCGCATTGACCTACCGCACCTCGTTTGGGTTCTTGAGTCGTTGGTCGCCGGGACCGTGGTCAACCAAATCGAGGTCGATCCCGAAACCGCCAAGTGGGCCAAGGTCTCACTCGACCGCATGCTTGCCCTCCCGGGGCCAGATGCCAAAGCCGACTAGGCTGCGCAATCATGTTCGGACTTAATCGCAGGAACGCCGCAGCCAATGATGCTGTTGACACTCATGGGGTGGGGCAAAGCGCCCCGGGCCAGGTGGCCGGTGGCGGCAAGGGCCACGCCACCCCATCGCGTCGCGAGGCGGAGGAGGCACGCAAGAGCCAGCTGAAGATCCCGAAGGACCCTAAAGCCGCAAAGAAGGCATCGCGGCAACGCGATCAAGAAGATCGGGCCCGCGCCCGCGAAGGCATGCGCAACGGCGAGGAGAAATACCTGCCAGCCCGCGACCGGGGCCCGGCTAGGGCATTCGCACGAGACTTCGTCGATGGTCGCGTTACCTTGGCAGAGTTTTTCATCTTCATCGCCGTTGCGGTACTCGCCCTTGGCTTTATCCGAAATCCGCTGATCCAAAGTTGGGTATCAATCGGGTTCTTCGCCCTGACGGCACTCATCGTCGTCGACACCGTCGTATTGCTGGTGCAGTTGAGC